>JBBQUP010000021.1:0-38811 GCA_038212305.1 Bacteroidales bacterium | reverse complement strand
GTGCTGAAGGGATGAATAATAGCCTGGATGCTATAAAAGGCTTTATCTGACTATTATTTATGACAACATTCAAAGAAACAGGGCTTAGCCCTCAGGTTTTAAAGGCCATTGATGAGCTTGGCTTTATTACACCTACACCTATTCAGTGTAAAACCATTCCAGCATTATTGACTTCTGAAAAGGATTTAGTTGCACTGGCACAGACGGGAACTGGAAAAACTGCTGCATTTGGCTTGCCAATTGTAGATCAGATTCAAATTGGTGAATTACACATTCAGGCATTGGTATTGTGTCCAACACGTGAGTTGTGCATCCAAATTACCGAAGACCTTAAACGATATGCTAAATATCGCACAGGATTGGAGATTTTACCAGTTTATGGAGGGACGGAAATTCGCCCTCAGATTAAAGCATTAAAAGCTGGAGTTCAAATTGTTGTTGGAACTCCTGGGCGTGTTAATGATTTGATTAACAAGAATATCTTAAAGCCACAGTCGATTAAGTGGATGGTGCTTGATGAAGCGGATGAAATGCTAAACATGGGCTTTAAAGAAGAGTTGGATGCTATTTTTCAGGCAACTCCTCCAGGACGACAAACCCTTCTTTTTTCGGCAACCATGCCTAAAGAAATTGAACGTATCGCCAACCAATACATGCGCGAGCGCGACGAGATTAGCGTAGGACAAAAAAATGCTAGTACGCTTAACGTTAGTCACCACTATTTTTTAACTCATGCTCGTGACCGATATGAAGCATTAAAACGCATTGCTGATATTTATCCTGGAATTTACGGAATTGTATTTTGCCGTACTCGTCAGGAGACTAAAGATGTAGCCGATAAATTATTGGCTGATGGTTACAATGCTGAGGCTTTACATGGTGATTTATCTCAAGTGCAGCGCGATTTGGTTATGGGTAAATTTCGCACTCGCTTGTTGCAAATATTAGTTGCAACCGATGTAGCTGCTCGAGGAATTGACATAACAGATCTTTCACACGTTATTAACTATAATCTTCCTGATGATTCAGAAGTTTATATTCACCGAAGCGGACGAACAGGGAGAGCAGGAAAGCTTGGAATATCAATTGCTCTGGTTCATTTGAAAGAGAAGCATAAGATTCGCGACATTGAACGAATGGCTAAAGTTAAGTTCGAGCGCAAAATGCTGCCAACTGGAATTGAGATCTGCCATAAGCAGTTGTTTCATATGATCGAAAAGGTTGAGCATATTGATGTAAACCAAGAGCAAATAGAGCCTTACATGGCTGAGATTTACGAAAAATTGGCTGCAATTGATCGCGATGATTTGATTAAACGATTTGTTTCCGCTGAGTTTAATTCGTTCTTAGATTATTATAAGGATGCAGCTGACTTAAATGTTTATGAAGATGAGTCACGCGTTTCACGCAGAAATTCTTCTTCTTCTGAGAGCAGCAACGGAAATATGAAACGGATGTTTATTAACATTGGTAAAGCAAAGAATTTAACTCCGCCTGTATTGTTTTCATTAATAGAGCAATTCACTGGTAAAAAAGGAATTGATATAGGTAAAATCGAAATTCTACGCAATTTCAGTTTCTTTGAAGTTGAAAAAGAATGGGAGCCACAGTTAATGAAAGCTTTCAAATCAGCTAGTTATTTAGGTGAGCGCATAAGCATTGAGCCTGCTGATCAGAAACAACAGGAATCTTCATCACGTCCATCTAATGAGCGGCGCCCATATGGCGGTGGTAACGATAATAGAAGTAGTGATAGAAGCGGTGATCGTAAAAGTAGCGACCGTGGTGATAGAAGTAATGTTAGAAGCAGTGATAGAAGCAGTGATCGCGGTGGAAGTAGTAGTAGTAGCAGTCGTCCATCGGGCGATAAACGCAAGCGATTTACACGATAATACTAAAACAGGCTCGATATTTCGAGCCTGTTTTGTTTAAAAATCAATTGTATCGGGATTTTGTTTTAGTAACTCTTTAGTTGATAGTAATCCGCAAGCAGCATATATATCAAGTCCTCTGCTTTTTCGTATAGTGGTTGTTATCCCTTTTTTTTCTAATTCCGATTTAAACCATTCCATTTTTTCGTGAGGAGACCCCTTGAGAGGTGAATTTGGAATAGGATGAAAGCTAATTAGATTGACTCTGCATTTTAAGCCATTTAACAATTTTGCTAACCCCTTAACGTGATGAGTTGTGTCGTTTAAATCGTTAAACAGAATGTACTCAAAAGATATTCTTCGCTGATTTCCAAAGTCGTATTGTTTTAAAAGTTCAATCATTTCATCGGCTTTGTAAACATTTTCAATGGGCATAAGTTGCTTTCGCTGCTCATGAAATGGACTATGCAAGCTAATGGCTAAGTGGGCTTCACTCTCTTCTATAAATCGTTTCATAGCAGCCAAAAGACCAATGGTTGATACATTTATGCGGCGTGGACTCCAAGCAAACCCCCACGGCGATGTAATTATTTCAATGCTTTTAAGCACTTCATCAATGTTATCCATGGGTTCACCCATTCCCATATAAACCAAATTGGTTAAAGTGTCCGATTCAGGGATACTAATTATTTGATTAATAATTTCACCAGTAGTTAGGTTCGACTGAAATCCTTGTTTGCCAGTCATGCAAAACAAACAACCCATTTTGCATCCCGCCTGTGAGGAAACACATAACGTGTTTCTGGTCTCATCGGGCATATAAGCTGCTTCAATAAATTGCCCCCCATTGGTTTTGAACAAGTATTTTTTTGTTCCATCAATTGATGTTTGGGTTTGATGAGGAAATGTAATTCCAACTTGATATTTTTCTGAGAGCTGAGTACGGGCATTTTTCGAAAGGTTCGACATGTCATTAATCGATTGAACCTTTTTTTTATACAACCATTCAGCTATTTGCTTTGCAGTATAGGAGGGTAGTTTTTCTATTTTAACCAACTGGGTTAATTCATCCAGTGTTTTACCCAATAAGGGCTCTAATTGTATTGTTGTCATCATTAAAAATAAATTTCGGCTGCTACTTTCTCATAGCTAATGCCTTTTTCCTCAACCAAAATATTTCGAACTTCTATTACCATTTCAGGACTGCCACAAAGATAATACATTATATCCTTGGGAAGGTCGGTCTTTTGCTTTAAGAAATGAGTTAACCGACCCTGATTTACAAAAGGATGAGATTGCGCTGTGCAAAACCGATGATAATGACTGCCCAATACATCTTCGAATAACGACGAAAAATGCAATTCATCCAAAAGCCTAGCGCCGTGTAAAAGTGTTTTGTTTATTGCCAGGCCTGCTATAGTCATTGAAACAAACGGTGCAATACCTGTTCCGGTTGCTATCCAATATGCAGGATGATTATCGCAGATAAAATCACCAAATGGTTTCGACGCATAAATGGTGTCGCCAGGTTTGAGTTTTGCAAGTTCGGGGGTTAGAGCTCCTGCGGGTTTAATGTCAAATATAATCCGTATGATTCTCTCATCGGGCGCCGATGCAATGCTATATAATCGGGGAGCGAGGCTGTTTGGTGTATTAGAAATGGCTACGACTTGTCCTGGAATGAATGTGGTGCTTGATGCAAACTCTAATATAATTGTTTGAGGTGTGGAGAATTGTCTGTGAGTAATTATGTGAGGAAAAAGTTCCTCGTTTTGCATATGTTTTATCATTATAGCAGTATATAAACATGACTGAAGTAGTTGTATAAATTATTAAACCAATCTTGAGTAGATTGGTTTAATAATTTCGAATATTTTATTATTTAATTGGCAAATAAACTTCGGTCATCCAATCGTGGGGATCGGGGAAAAAGGCCGGGTCGTTAAGGTATATTTCAAATGGATATCTATCAGCATCAATGGAATATTTATATTTTCCTGCATAGGCATAAGCTGTGCTCCAAGCGTTTTGTAAATGTTTGTATTTACCTTTGAAGGTAACTTTAATTGCTTTTGTAATTGCAATCGAGTCAACAATAGCCCCATTATAAGGGAAGGTGCTTTTGGGATTATTAATTCGAATGCCAATTGTATAAACACAAGAGTCTTCGGTATTCATTTGATTGTATATCGATACGCCTTCTTCGGGGAAAGTAGTATTTGCAACTAACCAATTGTTAACATCTTCAATTGTTTCACTCATCGAATTCGAGAGTTGCTTTTTGTCACAAGTAACTCTTTTACCAACAAATGTTAGTCCGTTAAATTGCGTTGGGCCGTTAATAATTACTTGGGCAGCTACACTTCCTTCCTCAATGTAGTCCTTTAGCATTAATAAACCTCTCGCATAATCATCATTAGTCACTCGTTTTATTTGATCAATCTTAAAACGATAAAAAAACGGTACAGTTCCTTTCGTAGTCCATGTTACTTCGGTTCCTTCGTCAGTTCCAGTTAATTCAAATTCAACGATCGAATGTATTTCGAATGGCTTTGTTTGAAGGAAATTTAAAACTATTTTTTTATCGATTTTTTGATCAACCAGCTGAAAATGTGCTTCGCCAATTAAAGGTCCACGCCAATTAAATTTATCGTCAATACTGTTTCCCATTCCATGGATATTGACTTTAGCCTCGGAGTCCATGTTGATCCAAGGCGACCAATATGGCCAGGAATTATAATTGGTAAGAATCCTAAATGTTTTTTGAGGACTAGTACTGACTGTTATTTTTTGAGTTACGGAATAGGTGTTTTTATAGGAGAATAGCCAGCTGATTACGCCTGTGGTAATTAATAAAAAAAACAGTGTAATGGTAATCAAAGGTTTTTTCATCGTAGTTAGGTTGATGATTTAATTTAAAGAATACAATGTGTTTAATATTAGTGTTTTGCAATAAATAACTTTCATTCTTTCAGCTCCCCAATGAATTATTTTTATTAGTTACTGAAAATACGATTCTTTAAGTAGATTATCAAAATAATTTATCAACATAGTTTGATTGCTAAAAAGCATTTCCCGTCTTAGTATTTCGACTTGATTTTATTACTGATTGCTTGTTCTGTATTATTTTGATTTTGAGATGTTACAATATAGAAACAGTTTTTTGAGGTAGTTGATTTAGTTAATTGGTATTTGGTATCAGTTGTAAAAGCAATGATGTTTTTACTTGATATAAGCGAATCATTCTCTTCGATTCTGTATATAATATATCTTTTTAGTGAATCAGAAACAGTGCTACGCCATTTTAGTTTTTTGCAACGTTTTACTATTTGAATTGTTTGGGGCATACTCTTTTCAAATTCCTTATTGATTGGTTTTAATAATGAGAAATACTTATATAAATCTTTTTTTAGAGAATCCTGAACGCCTAATAAATTACGATTAAAATGATTGGCATTAAAAAACACACTGCCTCCTATGTTTATTGTGGATCTGGTTAATCTTATTTGATCGAGAATCTGTGAGGGGTTATTCCAAGGAGCTGGATCTTTATTAACGCGATACAGCGAGTGTCCAACATAAATGGGAATGCCGTTATTATTATCGCTCCACCATTTTATTATCTTGATGAAATTAGCAGTTGGGTGGTTTGTATCCCAATAAATTTGAGGGATTATATAATCAACTTGTTTTTCTTTCATCCATTTTAATACATCGGCATATAAATTATCGTAATTAGTGATTCCTGCACGTGTATCAGACCCCAATGAATCAATGTTGTTATTTCGCCAAACTCCAAACGGACTTATTCCAAAAACGATATTTGGGTTGATGGATTTTATGGTTTGATGAATTAAAGCAACAGTGGCATCAACGTTGGAACGACGCCATTCTTCCAATGAAATAAATGCGTAGGCTTTCCCATATTTCTCGAAAGATTCCTGATCATTAAACAGCTCGCCTTTTAAGGGATAGGGATAAAAATAGTCATCTAAATGAATCCCATCAATGTTATATTTAGATACAATATCCGACACAATATCAGCAATGTATTGCCGACATTCGGGAAGTCCGGGATCGAACAAATATTTGTTACCATAAATAATAAACCAATTTGGATACTGATGAAGAGGGTGACTCAATGCTAACGGTTCGGTTAGCGACATGGATGCCCTAAACGGATTGATCCATGCATGGATATCTAACCCTCGTGCATGTGCTTCCATAACCCAAAAAGCTAAAGGATCATAACCTGGATTTTGGCCACTTTCTCCCATTAAATAGGCCGACCAAGGTTCGCGTTTCGATTCGTAAAAAGCATCGGCCATCGATCGCACTTGAAAGAAAATAGTATTTAAATGGAGTGATACCGCACGATCTAGAATGGCAAGTGCCTCCTTTTTTTGGTCGAAAATAGATAATCCCGGTTTTGAGGGCCAATCGATATTATTTACAGTAGCTACCCACAAACCTCGCATTTCATATTTTGGTGATTCATTGGATTGTGAAAAAAGTGAGAGTTGAAAAAGCAAGTAGAGTATTGAAACTATTGTTCTTAAAGAGAGTGAATAGTGAGTCATGCTTTTGATTATCAAGTAGTTTTTGAATAAATGCTTTAAATCTGTCTGCAAATTATGAAAAAAGTTAATAATAATGGTCATGAGTTTTTATTATTGATTTCAAAGAATAAAATAGATATCTCTACTTATGATGGTTAATTGAGAATAGATTTATTAATTTTAGTTGAAGCAAACAATTTTCATAAACAAGCGTATACTATTTTTCAAAGTTTTGATGTTATGTTATAAATTAAGTAATGAGTGATAACGATAAAATACCAATAATTGAAGGGATTGATATTAACGAGGGAATGGGACGTTTAATGCATCGATGGGATATGTATGAACGATTGCTAAAGGGTTTTTATACAGATCATCTTCAATTTATTCAATCTTTTGAAATTGCTCGTCACTTGGGTGACAAGGACCGATTGAAACAAATGATTCATTCATTTAAAGGAATCACGGGTACAATTAGTGCTACACGATTGTATCAAGGATCCATACAAATTGAAGTGGCTTACAGAAACAATGATGAAAACATTGATTTGCTGTGGGATGAAATTAAGGCTAATCTCATTAAATTAATGGCTGAATTACGAGAAAAACTGAATATAGATAACCGATCTCCAGACAATAAGTAACGTATGCGATATCTATTACTTTAATCAGAATATTTATTTGATTTAAACCCAAAAACAGATGAGATTCTTCCACACTTTGTTTATTATTCTTTTCGTAACATCGTGCAGCTGGTTTGAGTCAAATATAGTCTCACCAGGTTTCGCATTGGTCGATTTTTCATTTAATAAATCAATTAAAAACAAAGGGCTTTTAGATATTAATGTTATTAGTAAATACAATTATAAATACTCTACCGGGGTTATTGATTCTTGTCTGAATTTAACCGGATCATCGAATCTTCGCATGCCTCTGCAATTTGAGTTCCCAAATGTTTTTAATGTTGACGATTACGATGGTTTCTCGTTTTTTATGTGGGTTGAGAAAAGCGTAACCGATTATGAACCCTATATGTTAGCCGGATGGTACTCGTTGTATGGCGAGAATCAATACAAAGGTTGGAAGCTATCGACGCCATCGAATGGTGGATGGAAATGGTCCTTGTCTGATGGGCAACATGAATGGACTTATACAGGAAATAAACCTAATATGGCTATTAATAATGGCGATTGGGTTCAGGTTGGTTTTGCATTGAGCAGATTAGATAAAACGGCTCGTTTTTTTTATAATGGAGTAAATGTTGGAATTGTTAGTATTGAAGGTTGCGATAGTATAAACCAACAAGGTGTATTTAGTATTGGCTGTGATCCCATGTCGTATATCCCAACGCGTGAAACGTTTAATGGATTAATTGATGAGGTGCAGTTTTTTGGTCGCGCATTGAAGAATACTGAGGCTCAGTATTTATTCCAGCAAGCGGGAAAAAAAATTAAAAACCAGCTCGATTTTAATGGGGAGAATTTTTCGGTAATGACTTGGAATATTTATCATGGAGGAAGCATGATTGGTAGGCAAGTGGGAATTGATCGAATTGTTGAAATAATTAAAGTCGCCGATGTTGATATAGTATGTTTGCAAGAAGCCTCGAAAGCAGGGGAGAAAATTGCTCAATTACTTAACTATTATTGTTATCAACGAAGCGACAATTTATATGTTCTAAGTAGGTTTCCATTAGGTGAATCTTATAATGTTTTTAAAGCCATTCATTCGGGAGGTGTACGAGTTTTGTTTAGCGATAAAAAATCGGCACTTATTTGTCCTATTTGGTTGAGTACCGAGCCTGATGCTGGTGCATTTGTGAGTGGAGGTGGTAATCAGGTTGATTCGCTGATAGCCCGAGAAGAGACAACACGAGGAGTTGAGTTGCGCTTTATTTTGAGCGAATTAAATAGGCTAAACGGCCAAGTTGCAAAAGAACCCTTAATAGTTGCCGGATGTTTTAATAGTGGATCGCATTTCGATTGGACTCAAAAAAATATTAAGGCTAAAGGTTTGGTTGTTAATTTTTCGGTTAGTCAAATGATGTTGAAAAATGGCTATGTAGATAGCTATCGCAAGTTTTATCCCAACGAAGTTTTAAACTCAGGAAATACATTTTCGCCTTTATTTAAAGAAGCTTTTAAAGATAGGATCGACTATATTTATTACAAAGAAAGATCATTAAAAGTGATTGATGCCTTTTTAATTGATTCTCATCCAATTTCTTTTCCATCTGATCATGCCGCTTTGGTTACCCGTTTTCAGTTTATTAATTGATAGGAGCACTGGTGTTTTTTCGAGAAATTTTTTGTTGTTGAGAGGATTTGTACCTTTGGAGTACTAATCTGTAATTATGAGCCTTGAAACTAATCCCCAACTTGAATTAGCGTTTGATTACCTGCGATTTACCAATAAGAATGTTTTTTTAACAGGTAAGGCAGGTACTGGAAAAACCACATTTCTTCAGAAATTAAAATCCGATTTGCCTAAGCGCATGGTTGTTGTTGCACCCACCGGTGTGGCTGCTATTAATGCTGGAGGTGTAACCATGCACTCTTTTTTTCAGCTGGCTTTTGGGCCTTTTATTCCTGGCAGGCAGTCGACTGATGCAGGGAGACAGGATGGATTCAGGAAGTTTAGCCGGGAGAAAATAAGCATTATCCGAAGCCTCGATTTGCTTGTAATTGATGAGGTTAGCATGGTGCGCGCCGATTTGCTCGATAGTGTGGATGAGGTTTTGCGGCGGTATCGCTACTCATCGCAACCATTTGGAGGGCTACAATTGCTACTTATTGGCGATATGCAACAGTTACCTCCTGTTCTTAAGGATGATGAACGAATGTTGTTACAGCCTTACTACCAATCGTTTTATTTTTTCGGAAGTCGTGCACTTGAAAAGGCAGGTTTTGCAAGCATCGAATTGAAACACATCTACCGTCAGCGCGATGAGGTTTTTATAGGTTTGCTCAATAAAATTCGCGACAATAAGTTAGATGCAGATGCCATCAATCAGTTAAATCAACGACACGATCCCCTGTTTAATCCGGCTAATCATAAAGGCATTATCACTTTAACAACACACAATGCGCAAGCGCAAGGCATTAACGATCATTATTTGCAATCGGTTTCGGGAAAGCATTACTTTTTTAGAGCTCAGGTAAAAGGCGAATTTCCCGAATCTTCTTATCCTGCCGATAAAGAGTTAGCTTTAAAAGTGGGTGCTCAGGTTATGTTCTTAAAAAACGATGCCTCGTTTGCAAAGAGTTATTTTAATGGGAAAATAGGAACTGTACACGCTATTTATGAGGATGAAGTGACAGTGTTATGCGATGATTCAGACAGCCCAATAACGGTATCGTATTCCGATTGGAATACTTCGAAATACACCTTAAACGAGGGAACCAAGGAGCTGGAAGAGCGCGTGGTTGGTACATTCTCTCAAATTCCACTCAAATTGGCATGGGCAATAACCATTCATAAAAGTCAAGGGTTGACATTCGAAAAGGCGGTAATTGACGTGCAAGGCGCTTTTGCTCATGGGCAGATTTATGTGGCGTTGAGTCGCTGTAAATCGTTGGAGGGTTTGGTGTTAAGTACGCCATTTAATGCGAGTGGCGTGTTGTCGAATGCAGATATTCAAAGATTTTCCGACGAGGTGGTCAATCATCCGCCATCACCAGAACAGCTTTTGTTGGATAAATATGCCTATCAGAAACAATTGTTAAATGAGCTGTTTGAGTTTAAAAAGCTGGAATACTTGTTTCGATCGGCTCAAAAAGTTTGCTCAGAGCATGCCAATGTACTTAATGGTGACGATGTGTCTAAAATGAAGGAGCTCGAAAAGGTTGTATATACCGATATTGGGGGTGTTGCGCTGCGATTTGTTTCGCAACGAGAGCAATTATTATTAGAGAATCCGGATGTTGAGCAAAACTTAGCGCTTCAGGAACGAGTGAAAGCTGCCGCAGGTTATTTCATCGGTAAGCTGGATAACGAAATGCATCAACCTATTTCTACTAGCCAATTTGAGTCGGACAATAAAGCTGTTCAAAAACAGTACGATGATTCGTTTCAGAAACTCATTGAGGAGATTGAAATTAAACGCGATTGCATTGCTGGGGTTCAATCTGGATTTACTTTGGCTGACTATCTTCTGGTACGAGCCAAAGCTTTGGTTGGGAATGCCTCCACACAAAAGAAAAAGAAAAAAAGTGGAGCAAATGCATCGTTTGAAGGGAAGAGTGATGGAGGTTTGTTGGACTTGTTGAAAGTGTGGCGCAAATCAAAGGTTGAAGAGCTGGGCATGACAGATTTTTTGGTGTTGCCGCAGAAAACCATGAAACACCTATCGCAGCTTTTACCTCAAACCAAGCAGGCTTTAGCGCAGGTTCATGGCTTGGGTAAAACCAAAATCGATCGTTATGGCGATGAGCTCATTGATTTAATTAAGAACTATTGCGAAAAGAATAATATTGTTCCAATCACTCAAAACATTAACCTTCCCATTGCTGAGAAGGTTGAGAAAAAGAAAAAGCTGGATACAAAAGCAGAAACGCTCAGGTTGTTTGAGTCGGGCTTGACGGTTGAGCAAATAGCTGCTGAGCGCGGGTTTGTAGTAACCACTATTCAAACGCATTTATCCCATTTTGTCGAAACAGGGGTGTTTGATGTGCATCAATTGATTTCGGAGGAAAAAGTAACGGCCATAGTCGATGGTCTCAAAGCCTATCCGGGTGTTAATTTAGGTGAAGCAAAAAGTCTTTTGGGCGATGAATTCACCTATGGGGAAATTCGTTTGGCATTGAGCCATAGAGAGTTTGTTACACAATAAATCGGTATAAAACAGGCAGTAAAAAACTGTGGAAATAGTGACTAAAAAAATCGCTGTCGCACGAGTTCATCGTGTGACTAAATAGATGCTAACACACAATGAAATCGTGCGGCATCATTGACGAACGCATTCACTATAAATAAAATTGAATTTTAAAATTAAAAATAGTGTCATTGGATAAGGGAATCTTCATTGTAGGTTGTCCTTTATTAGAAAACACAATTAAAGAAACGTAAAACATTTAAGCTTAAGGCTTATAACGTGCACAAAACCAGCAAGTAACATTTATTTAATGAGCTCAACGCAAAACAAGGATTTTTCGGATATGATATTGATCGAACGCATTCGAAAAGGTGATGAAAGTGCCTTTGAAATGCTCTTTAATCGATATTATAAAGGCTTGGTTTTGTTGGCTTTCAAGTATTTGCCCGATAAAGATATGTGCGAAAGTATTGTGCAAAATGTTTTTGTAACACTGTGGGAGAGTCGTTTGAAGTTAAACATACAGGCTGTTTCGGGTTATTTAGTCGTATCGGTTCGCAATAGATGTCAAAACGAAAACAAACGATTACAAATCATACAAAAGCATCAAAAAAATTTAGTTGTTGAAGAATTCGAAGATGAATTAGTGCTGCCCAATGAAGAGGTGATGAATAAAATTTATCAAGCCATTGAAGCCATGCCCGAACAACGAAAGAAGATTTTTAAAATGAATAGATTGGATGGACTAAAATATAAAGAAATAGCATCGCAATTAGGATTGTCGGTTAAAACGGTTGAAGTGCAAATTGGAAAAGCATTAAAGTATCTAAGAGAGAATCTTCAACCTTACAAACAATATCTATATCAGAATAATTGAAAATTATCAATCATGACAAGCAATAGCCATAACGAATTGAATGATGAATTAATCGCCCGGTATTTGTCGAAAGAGGCAACCCCCGACGAAATTAAACTCATTGAAAGCTCGATGAATAGTGCCGATGGAGCCAATTTGTTACTAGCCACTAAACAGGTTTGGGACGAAAGCCAACTGGCACTAATTCATAGAAGCATCAACTCTATGAGTGCTTTCGAAAAAGTTAAGTGCCAAATTGATAAAAGCGAAACAAAAAAAGTGCGTTTTAATCATGTTCCCTGGATGTCTATCGCAGCCTCATTGATATTGGTTTTATCAGCTGTTTGGTATTTGTCGAATCAATCAAAATCAATACAACCAAACTCATTGGTTAAAATGAGTTATCAATTGCCCGAAACCATTCAATTAGCCGATGGCAGTCAAGTTGACATAAACAGCGGATCAACCTTGAGCTATCCCTCCGAATTTGTTGGCGGCGAGCGACGTGTGGCTCTGAATGGTGAAGCTTTTTTTAGTGTATCTAAAGTTCCAGGGAAAAAATTTACGGTCGAGACATTATCATTAGAAGTTCATGTTTTAGGAACAGAATTTAATGTTAAAGCCTATCAAGCAGATCAAATGTTTGAAGTGGTTGTTGATCTCGGAATAGTTGAAGTGGCAAATAGTGGCCATCATGTAAAACTATTGGCTGGCGATAAAGCGTTGGTTAATCGAGAAACGGGTGAAATAGTAAAAATGCTTAACAACGATGTGAACTATATTGCTTGGAAAACTAAGGAAATTGAGTTTGATGATGTACAAATGGATGAGGTTATTAAGGTTCTTGAAAATGTATATAAAATAAACATCCATGTTACTAATCCATCCATTTATGATTCGAGAATTACGGCGGGTTTTAAAGATCAATCGCTCGAATTTGTACTTCAGGTTATATGCAAAACCTTTAATTTAAATTATGCTTTGACTGGGAATAAATGCACTTTAACCAATAATTAGTGGCAGCAAGAAAACTGCACTTTTCGCTGTTGTTGTCAAAAAGATTCAAAGACAATTTAAAACTCTGAGCTAGTGAAGTTTGGTGTAAAATAAGGCGTTTTGCTAGTTTGGATATAAAAGTTTTTGCTTAAATTACTAATTGTTATTTTTAGATTCTCCTGATGTGTTAGGTTTGAGAATAAGACTAAAAATGATGTAATTAGTATTTTATTTAGATAATAGATGCAAAAAAAACGAAGTTTCGTAATCCTTTTACTAGCTGTATTATTCAATTGCAGTTACGCCCAAAACGATGAGTCTTCGGTTTTATCTAAACCAATTTATGTGGTATTTAATAAAATTTCGGTTTGTCATTTTATAGATACCTTACAGCATATCACTCAAATTCCTTTCTCGTACGATGTAAATGCTTTACCCATCGATTCAATTATTTCTGTTGATTCGGATAATCTCACATTAAAATCGTTGCTTTATCAGGTTTTGGGAGCCGACAAGGTTGATGTGTCTGCGTTAATGGGGCAAGTAGTTATAAGCCGCGGTAGGCAATTGCCAATTCCAGCTCGGCCTCGAATTGTATTGCGCGGCAAGGTTGTTAGTGATGAGAATGCTGATCCTCTAGACGCTTCAACACTTAGTTTAAATAACGAACCAATAGGAACTATTACCAATGCGGAGGGCGAATTTGTTCTAAATCTACCCGATGTGTATGAAGGTCGAATCATTAATGTTTCGCATGTTGGTTATTTAAATACGTCACTTGCTTTTCCAAAATCTGATTCTTTGATCATTATCTCACTCAAATCTGCAACTATTCAGCTGCCAGAGGTGAAAGTAGTTGCTATATTGGCCGATAAAATTGTTGGAGAGATGGTGAATAAGCGAGATGACAATTATTTAAATAGTCAGGTTTTATTATCGGGGTTTTATCGCGAAACAATAAAGGAAGACGAGGATTATGTGCAAGTTTCGGAAGCGGTGATTGAAATTAGTAAGCCATCGTATCGCAATTTATATCAATTAGAGCGAGTTCGATTTGTTAAAGGTCGTATGACCGAAAGCAGCCAAAAAATGAGTCGCATTCAATTTCGGTTACAAGGAGGGCCATATTATTTCTCGCGTTTAGATGTGGCTCGTACGCTCGATTTTTTACCTCAGACAAATAATTCTATTCTTTATAAATACTCATATGAAGGTGCTGATTACCAATATGGGCGACTGGTTTATAAGATTGGATTTGAACCAGTTTATGATAATGGTGATTTGTTATATAAAGGCGAATTGCGAATTGATGCTGAAACGTTTGCTTTAGTGGCTGTAAGCTTTGAAATGACTGATAAAACATTGCGAGAGAGTCGTAAGTATTTAATAAAAAAAGAGAGTCCTCGTTACAGATCGAAGCCCTTTTATGCCCGTTACTACTTAGATTACAGGCCGTTTAAAGATAAGTGGATTTTAAATAGAGTGCGAGGAGAAATAAAAGTTCGAATTATTGATAAAGACAATAAGGTTAATTCAGTTTTCCAGGCAGTTAGCGAGTTGTTGATATCCGACTTGCAAGCGATTGATTTTGATAAAATAAAAAATAACGAAGCCTATAAACCTGATTATATTTTGGCTGATCAAATAACCGAAATAGACGATGCTTTTTGGAATAATTTTAATATAATAAAACCCGAAGAGGATTTAATTAATGTGTTTAAACCTGCAAAGTAGTAGTTCGGATTGGGCATAAAAAAACTGTTTTCAAAGCAGCTAGATATTGGAATTGACTTAATTTAATATGCCTTGAAAACAGTCGGAAGGAGAGTCACTGAAAAAATAAGTTAGGCGCAATGCCTTTGTAAGTAATCAATTGTTGATTTAACTGATGATAGTTCTTCAATATCATTTGTTTTAACTTCAACATGAAAATTAGTTTCTAAGTAAAATAAGAAACAGATCATGTCAATATCATCTTGAAGTAATTCATCTTTTAATCCTGCATCATCTGCAATAAATTGCCTAGGTACCCCTGTTTTTCTCAAAACTCGGTACAGGTTGCGGCGTATTTTTTTTGCTGTCATATTCTTTTTATTTGCATTATTCTTTAAAGACAATTAAAAGATTCCCTACACGTACGCAAAATCGAACATTTTGCAAAAAACTTCTAAAATGTTCTTTTTTATGAGATTGAAAAAAACTCCGAGCTTTTTTTGAACCCGGAGTGTGTTATTAGTTTAGTTTTCGAATTTTCATTCGATGTGAAATGCGTTTTACTTTTAGTTTAAGTACATACGCCATTTGGTATAATGCAGGAACCATAAGCAAAGTAAGGAATGTCGCAAAGGTTAATCCAAAAATAATTGTCCACGATAGGGGTCCGAAAAACATAACGTTATCGCCACCAAAGTGAATGTGTGGTTCGAAGCTGGTAAATAGTCCAACAAAGTCGATGTTAAACCCAATAGCGAGAGGTATTAAACCTAAAATGGTTGAGGCTGCGGTTAATATCACTGGAGTTATACGCGCTTTACCTGCTTGTACAATGGCTTCACGCGTTCTGTAGCCTTGTGCATGTAGCACGTCGGCAAATTCAACCAGCAGAATTCCGTTACGAACCACAATACCGGCAAGTGCAACCACGCCCATACCAGTCATGATAATGGATACCGACATATCGGAAAAAATAAATCCAAGCAAAACTCCAATAATACTAAAGAGAACGGCAGATAAAATAATAACCGGTTTCGAAAGGGAGTTAAATTGGGTGATCAAGATGAAGAATATCAAACACAATGATAGCATCATGGCCAAACCTAAAAAGTCGGATGACTCCTTTTGGTCTTCTTGCTCACCGGTAATGTTAATTTCCACATCAGCGGGTTTCGAAAACTGAGGGATGCTGCGTTGAACACCTGCCACAATTTCGTTGGCTGTGTATCCAGTTACTACGTTTGAGTTAACGGTAATCACACGTTTAAGGTTCAATCGCGTAACACCACCTACCGAATTCATATAGTCGGTTTTAGCCACTGCCGAAAGCGGAATGCTTCGCAGGATACCCGAGTTCATGTCGCGATAAGTGATTTGAATATTGATGAGCTGATCGATGTTCTCGCGTTGATTTTTCTGGAATCGAAGCTGAATGGGGTATTGATCTTCACCTTCGCGGTATTTCGACGACTCTTTGCCATACACTGCTGTACGCAGTTCGGATCCAACCTGAGCAGTTGAAACACCTTCGAGATTGGCGCGTACCCTGTCGATATTTATAATCACCTCGGGCTTAGTGCTTTCAAAATCGGTTTTAAATTTGTCCGAGCCTGGAATTTTTAGTGAATCAAGATAGCTAATAAAATGATTTGTGGTTAAAACTAACTTGTCCAAATCGTCACTGCTTATTTCAATGTTAACGGGTTTGCCTTTCGGAGGGCCACTTTCCTCTTTCTCAACATTAATTTCTGTACCAGGAATTCCTTTGACAGCCTCCCTAATTTTTTCGAGATATTGATTGGTGCTTTGACCATCCCTTTTGCCAAATTCAACAAAATTAACGGTGACTTTTGCTTTGTGTGTATTCTTTGTGCCCGAATCGAAAATGTTTGCAGATGCACCAATGGCCACATTGGATATGATTGATTCAACTAAAGGATTGTCTTGTCCCACAGCATTCATTACTCGTTGTTCAACAATTTTGGTGATGCTATCCGTCACGTTCACGTCAGTTCCAACAGGTAGTTTAATGTAGGTGTGTAATAAATTTGGTTCATTATCGGGGAAGAAAACAACTTTTAGTCCAACCGAAGAGGTTAAAAAGATGGTGCCAACAAACATTACAACCACCGAAATCAGAATCCACAATGGACGATATCCTTGCAGTACTGAGCGCAATAAACGTTCATATATGTTGAGCATTTTGGGGATAAACACATGTTGGAAATGAAGTAAAATTTTAAATCCTAACATGTTGTGCCATACCATCAAAATAGCAAAAACAAGTATTAAATTCGCAATAAGTGGCGATTGTGCCAAGTGAAAAATTATTCCAAGACCAGTTAGAATGGCTACAATTATCCACATGCCTTTGCGAGGCATGCCTTTGTGCTCTTCATCTTTTTTCATGAACTGAACGGCAAAAACCGGATTGATGATGTAGGCCACTATGAGTGATGCACACAAGGTAATGATGAGTGTGACTGGTATAAAGTGCATAAACGATCCAATAACACCTGGCCAAAACGCCAATGGAAAGAAGGGGGCCAGCGTGGTGAGTGTTCCTGCGAAAATGGGTACGAAAACTTCTCCAGCAGCATATTTGGCAGCCTGTTCAACACTGTAATTGCCTGTCATAAAAACCCTGTGGGTATTTTCGATCACCACAATGGCATCATCCACCACAATACCCAGTGCAAAAATAAAGGCAAACATCACCAGCATGTTTAGCGTAAATCCAATGCCAGGCATTACCAAATAGGCAAGCATCATAGATAAGGGAACCGACATGGCCACAAAAAAGGCATTGGTTACTCCCATGAAAAACATGAGCACAATTGTAACTAAAATAAAACCAATAATAATGGTATTATTCAGGTCGGTAAGTGTTGTTTTGGTGAATTTGCTTTGATCACCCGAGATATTAATTTTTAGATCTTTTGGAAATTTAGTACTCGACAAATTATTTAAAATGATTTTAATTTTATCGGATGCCTCTAGTAGGTTTTGTCCGCTTTTCTTAATGATGTTCAGCGTAATTACATTTTTGCTGTCTAAACGGGCAAAACTCTCTTGATCTTTAAAGCCATGTTTTACTTCAGCTACATCTTTAAGGTAGATATGACCTCCGCCCGAAGCGCCAATCACCAAATTTTTAAGTGTTTCAATGTCCTTAAATTCCCCAACAATGCGAATGTTTCTACTCATGCCTTGCATGTTGATACTACCGCCTGAAATGGTTAAGTTTTCGCTTCCAATGGCTCGATCAACATCATTAAATGTGAGCTTGTAGGCATTCATCTTGTGCATATCCAGGTTTACCTGAATCTCTTTTTCGAGTGCGCCAACTATGTCAACGCGTGTAATTTCGGGAAGTTCTTCGATTTTATCCTGAACGTCATCAGCATAATCCTTAATCTTATCCAGAGGAAAATCGCCCGAAAGATTTATGTACATTATCGGAAATTCCGAAATGTCAATCTCTTTTACTATTGGGTCTTGATCTAAGTCCGACGGCAAATCGTTTTTGGTTTTATCAACTGCATCTTTCACTTTTTGCTTGGCATCGTTTACATCAATACCTGTTTGAAACTCAATAACAATTGATGAGACATCTTGTATTGAGTTGGATTTGATATCCTTTACCCCATTTATCGACTTCATGTTTTTTTCCAGCGGTCGGGTAATGAGGTTTTCAATGTCGAGAGGAGAGGTTCCTGGGTAAATGGTGCTCACAATAATGGTTGGGATCACAATTTCGGGGAACTGTTCTTTTGGCAAGCGATTATAGGTGGTTATCCCAAAAATAAAGAGGATGGCAACCAGCACATATATGCTTGTTTTATTATCGATGGCCCAACTGGTGGGCTTAAATTCTTTAACTAATTTGTTCATGTTCTAATAGTTTGGGTTATTTAATCGCGATTTTCACACCTTCATTTAATTGAAGATATCCCGAAGTAATAATTTTATCGCCAGCAACAAGGCCTTGGGTAATTTCAACCAACCCATTGTAACTTTTTCCTTGGTTGATGTATTTTTTTGTTGCCACCATCTTTTCGTTTTGATTAGAAGCGACAAAAACATAACTTCCATTGGCATCGGTTTGTATGTAATTGATAGGAATGGTAATGGCTTGGGAGTTTGTGTAATCGGCAATTTTAATTACAGCAACCATGTTGGTTTTAAACGATGCGTCGCTCGAAGGCACTTTGGCTTCGATTTGAAAGGTACGGTTTACAGGGTTGATGTATTTGCTCGATGTGGTGATAGTGGTTGCAAGTTCTTTGTCGAGATCGGGAAAGAAAACCTTTGCCGAATCGCCTGCTCTGATCGATGGGCCATATGCTTCGGGAACATCGGAAACAATTTTCATAGAGCTAAAATTAATAACCATTGCAGCTGCTTGAGCAGGTGAAACGCCTTGTCCAATTTTAATTGGTAAATTCTCAACCGTGCCGTTAATGGGTGATTTAATTTTGGTGTAATCAACTTGCTCTTGTAGCGAAGCCACTGCATTTTCTAAGGTCTCTTTTTGACTTTTAGCTTGCAGGTATTGCATTTCGGAGCCAATTTTTTGTTCCCAAAGTTTCGACTGGCGTTCGAATAGCTCAAGCGCTAAGTTGTATTGCGATTTGGTTTGGTCGAGCGTTTTTTGAATGGCTGAATCATCGAGACTAGCTAGTATTTGACCTTTTTTAACCACCGAGCCTACTTGCACAAAAACCTTTTGTACCACCCCGCCCGATTTAGGGAAAATAGGTAAGCTCTCTTCGCCATCGAGTTTTCCATGTACTTCAACAAAGTGTGCAAAGGGTTTAGCTTCTAAAACGGTTATAGTGACCGGAATACCTTCTTCTACTCCAGTGGTGTCTGCTGCCATTAACTCTTTCTCTAGTGTTTGAATTTGATTGGTAAGCTCTGTTTGCTGTTTTTTCAACTCAATAAGCTGTTTTTGCTTGTCGGGTTTGCAACTGATAACTAGCAAAACAGCTGCTAGGGTATAAAGTAATTTTTGTAAGGTGTTCATATCGGTATGATTTATTTTTATTTATTATTAGGTTGATTATTTATTGATGGGAAGCGATAAGAGCCTGTCCATGCTAGCTTTGGCTTTTAGCAGTGTAAGTGCCGAGCTGTAATAGTCGCTTACTGTGTTGAGGTATTGCATTTGAATCTGCGATAAATCGAGCGTTGAAGCCATTCCCTCTTTGAGTTTGATGGTGGTTTTTTTGAAGATACGCTCACTTATTTCGGTGTTCTCTTTTTTGTTGAGGTAGTCGTTTACAGCTATGTGGTAGTTTAGTTTTTCGGTATCGTATTTTAGTTGTAGTCCTTGAGCTGCCTCAGCTTGCTGTATTTTCGATTGCATGTAGGCTAATGATGCCTGCTTTACTCTGGCCAAGCGCTGCGTGCCAACCATAATTGGGAGCGAAAGTGTTAAGCCTGCCAAATCTTTGGGTTGAAAGTTAAAATCGTTTTTTTTCCATAACTCTTGGTGGTTGTAATACGCTGCAATGGTTGGCAAAAAGGTGCTTTTTTCGCGTTTTAAGATTAGTTTTTGAGCGCCCACCATGTTGCTCATAATTTGGTAATCGATGTTTTGGTTAATGTCGAGTTGGTTGATAGAACCAATACTTGATGCCTCAACCAATTCGGTAATGGTGTTGGTGAGCTCAACGGGTTGATTTATCTCAACACCCATTTGAAATTTAAGTAGGTTTTGCAAGTTTTTGCTCTGACCAATAAGCGACGCTTCGAGATTTTTCAGCGAGTTTACCGTAAGCTTTAACTGGTCAACCTCTGTGTCTTCAATAAAACCTTGCGCTAGCATGGCTTCGAGCTCTATTAGCGTTTGCTCGGTTAGACCGTTGTTTTGTGATACGATTTTAAGATTTTCATCCACAATCAGAGCCAAATAATAGGTTTCCGAAACGGTTTGGCGTGTATCGAGCTGTTGTTTAACTAAGTTTTTTTCGCTGATGGCTTTGTACACCTTCGCTGCTTGTAATCCCACAATGTAATCGCCACTAAAAATTAGTTGAGTTACTTTTAAGTCAAACGTTGTATTGTCTTTTATACCAAGCGCAATTGGTTCGGGAGAGCCGAATGCAATTGTTGGAACTTCGAAAATGTGCGTGTAGGTTCCCGAAAGCGAAATATTGGGCAGTCCAATCCCGGTTGTTTCCCATACTTTAGCACGTGCCTTCTGCACATCAAGCTGTGATGATTGAATGGATTTGTTGCTGATCATGGCCAGGTTTGTTGCCTGATTGACCGTGAGCTTGAGCGTGTCACTAGTTGGTTGGCTAAATGTCGAAAGTGCAAAGGGCAATAGACAAGTAAGCGTAAGTAATGATTTGAGTTTAATTCGTTTGTTCATATGTGTTATTGTTTATTTTTCAACTTTTATTAATTTTTGCTATAAGTTACTTCGGCGTCTATTGCTCCTTTAAGAGTTCTTCTAAACGTGCAATGCCTTTAGATGTTGCAATTCCTCTGATGTGATAAATCATCATGCCTATAAAAACTTGGTGCGAGTTGAGTTCATCCACACTAAATACGCAGCCATCTATGCAACCGTCAACCCGTATTAAGGACATTTTGGCAATGATTTCGGGGTTTACTTCGGTGCGATAAAGCCCTTCTGCCTGTCCACGGTTAATGTTGTTTAGGTGGATGGATAAAATATGATTATGACGTTGTTTCGATAGTTCGTTGTATAGGGCAGGGTAGTACTTTTTCATGTCGTAATCCACAGTATGGCTATGGGTTTTTAGAATTCGATCCATGTACTGATGAATATTTACCATCTCGGCAATAGCATCTTCACTACTAGCAATCATTTGATGAAAATGTGTTGATCGATGTTCCATTTCATGCATCACAGCGGCTTCAACTAACTGACTTTTGTCGGTAAAGTGCTGGTACATGGTTTTTTTTGAGATGCCAATCTCTCGACAAGCATCGTCCATGGTTACGCTTTTTATCCCGTATTTTAGATAAAGCTCTTTAACTTTTAGGACTATTTCAAGTTGTTCCGGAGTCATTTCAACCATAATTGGTAAAATTTTGGAATTGATTCGGATGCAAACTTAGGAAACTATTTTCACATATAAAGTTTCCGAAGTGTTAAAAGTCTTTAAATTTTCTGTTAATTTTTTTGATTCATATTTTTTACTATTTGAAATGTGAACCATTGGGGGTTACAATTGTTTGTTTTGTGGTTGATAAATTGATGATTTGGCTCTTTTTGTTTGATTAATATGCCAATTGTTGTTGTATAAAGTTATGGCGATAAAAAATGTAAACTATTTGATATTCTGTTTGTTGCCATTTATTTCTAATGAAAACTCCCAAAAAATGGATAATTCTCAAACCACAATAAAGACGCCGGTAAATCACTTGATTCACGAATCGAGTCCTTACTTACTGCAACATGCTCACAATCCTGTAAACTGGTATCCTTGGGGTGATCAGGCTCTAAGATTAGCTAAAGAGCAAAACAAACCGCTGTTAATTAGCATCGGTTACGCAGCTTGCCATTGGTGCCATGTTATGGAACACGAGTCCTTTTCTGATTCTACTATTGCTGAAATAATGAATCAAAATTTTATTTGCATTAAGGTCGATAGGGAAGAGAGACCCGATGTTGATAAAATATACATGGATGCCGTTCAATTACTTACACGGCAAGGCGGATGGCCGTTGAATGCCTTTGCACTTCCCGATGGGCGGCCGTTTTATGGTGGGACCTATTTCCAGAAACAACAATGGATGAGTTTGTTGCAACAGGTTGCAGAATTGTATAAAACCCAATATTCCGATATTGAAAAACAAGCTCAATCGGTATCGGATGGTTTATTGCAAGGAGATCATTTGCTTTTGAATCCTGACGCTAAGACGGATCAATTGTCAAAAACCATGTATCACAATTTGTTTAATAACTGGCAAGGAATAATTGATTTTACCAATGGCGGTTTTAAAGGAGCACCAAAATTTGTTTTGCCTGTTGGGTGGGAGTTTTTGATGCAGTATTATTTTGCAACTGGCAATAAGTTGGCACAAGAAGCAACTCTTTTAACACTTCGTAAAATTGTTAATGGTGGAATAAACGATCAGTTAAATGGAGGGTTTGCACGATATTCGGTTGATGATCATTGGTTTGCACCTCATTTCGAGAAGATGTTGTACGATAATGCTCAGCTATTAAGCTTGTTTGCTCATGCCTATCAGCAAACGGGCGATGAGAATTTGAAAGCTACCATGCTAACATTAGTGCAGTTTTTGCAAAACGAACTTCAATCGCACGATGGTGGCTTTTACTCATCGATAAACGCTGATAGCGAAGGTGTTGAGGGTGCTTTTTATGTTTGGCGATACGAGGAGTTAGCAACGCATTTAGGTGCTAAAGACTTGGAGTTTGCTTGTCAGTATTTTGGCATTACGCCTCATGGCAACTGGGAGCACGGCCTAAATATTCTTACCGTTTCGAATAGTTTAGAAGATATTGCCAAGCAAACCAATCAATCGGTTATAAGTATTGGAAAGCAATTAAGTAGTGTGAAGCAAAAAATGGTTGATATCGTTACTAAAAGGGAGCGCCCTTCAACAGATGATAAAGTCCTAACTGCTTGGAATGCTTTAATGTTGAGCGGATTGGTTGATGCCTATTCTGCTACCGGGGAGGATGTTTTTTTGAACTTGGCAAAACAAAATGCTCAGTTTTTGTCCAAAAACATGATTCAACCCAATGGTCAGGTATATCGAAATTTTAAGAATGGTAAAGTTTCAATACCGGGCTTCCTTGATGATTATGCTTTTTTAGCGGATGCTTTTATAAAACTTTATCAGATAACATTTGACGAAGAATGGCTCACACTGTCGAAGCAAATTACAACATATGCACTCGTTCATTTTTCATCTGATAAATCGCCTTTGTTGTATTACACTTCCGACGAATCGCATGATTTGATTGTTCGAAAAACCGAAGTTATGGATAATGTTACCCCATCATCAAATGCAGTAATGGCGGGAGTATTGCTAAAACTGTCCATCTATTTCGAGATTCCTCAATGGGAGGAGCGCACCAAAACAATGGTTTTAGCTGTATCGCCTCATTTCCCCGAAGGAGGACCTTATTATTCGGGTTGGTCGCAGGTTTTAGGTAATTTAGTATTTGCCAATTATCAAGTTGTTTTTTCGGGCAAAAATGGGATAAGTAGAGCTAGAGAGATGCAACATTATTATCAACCGTTTACTTTATATGCCAATG
Organism: Bacteroidales bacterium; assembly: GCA_038212305.1. GTDB lineage: Bacteria > Bacteroidota > Bacteroidia > Bacteroidales > Marinilabiliaceae > JBBQUP01. The sequence goes on along the minus strand of JBBQUP010000021.1, from coordinate 14,729 downwards.
CTGCAAATTCAAACTTGCCATTGGTTGTTGATAAGGATAATGGGAGCGAGGACTTGATTTATGTTTGCATGGATAAAACTTGTTTTGCACCTGTAAAAACGGTATTCGATGCTTTAGGCTTAACGAGGGAATAATTATCTTCACCATTTTAAAAGAAAGTAATTTTTAGCGATGAGTTAACTCCCTAGTAAATGTTGTGCTAATTTTTAGGTTATAAGGATATTCGTATTACTATACCTTACGATACCAACCATGAGCTCAAACTAAGTGGAAATGAAATAATGGTAGCGATGGAATGGGGCGTTTTATCGTTTTATTGTCTAATTTTATTTTTATTTGTATTACATTTGTTTAAAATTTTCAATAAAATGAAAAGCAAAGTAAAAGAATCAACTTCAAATATAGAACTTATTGAGGCTGTTGAATTTGTGAAAGATGTTTTTGGAGATATCCAAGAGCAAGCAGCCATGAGTTCAACGCTTTTGAACTTGAATATACAGGATTCTTTTTCGAAAATGATAAACGACTCAATCAGTAATCCATTACGCACAAGTTTTTCTGCCTTAAAAAGTATTGAAAGCTTAATTTTAGAGCAATTAAATAGCTATGTTGTTGGCTTTTTAGTGTCTCACAAGGATATAATCAATAATGCTTTTCAGTTTAAGAATAATGGTGGTTTAATTCACTATACTAATACATTAAAAAACGACTCATTATTAATAAAGGAGCCTATTTTAAATTTTTTATCACAATATGAGCGATCTGCATATGCTTCTCGCTTCCCTATTGTTATACAGGATATTCCAAGTGAATTGGCTGATGATTTGAGCCATGAAATTAAGTTAGGGAAATTAGAGCTAGTTTTTTAATGAAATCGCATATTGCCAAGGCCAAATACAACGAAAAGTTTTTAGGCTACATTGCTAAATCGAAAGATGGATTTTTTGATTGGATGGTAACAGTAGCTTTTTATGCTGCATTACATTATTTACGAACATTTCTCAAACTAAAAGGCTTTACGCCAGGCAGTTCGCATTTCGACTTAGAAAAAGCCATTGATCAAAATAATCCTAGATGTTTATTAACGTTGCCGAAAGAAATTTATTTGTGTTACAGGAGGCTATATGAACAATCTCGCTCTGCACGCTACAATACTGTTGTCTATTCAAGTGATTTGCAACAAAAGTTAATAATGCTTGAATCAAAAAGGGCAAAAAATGGTTAGCAAAACTTAAAAACATATTTTATAGATAATGGTTTAAAAATTTAACTTAGTACCAACCCTAGATTTCCAAACTTCCCATTAGAAATTAAATAATAATGATATGCACAATTGGTTTGAATGTAAAGTAAAGTATACTAAAATCGACGAAAAGTCGGGAAAAGATAAAAGTGTAACTGAGCCATATTTATTTGATGCGGTTTCTTTTACCGAGGCCGAAGCACGAATATACAAAGAGCTTAAGGCTTATATAAGCACCGATTTTGCGGTAACAAATATTCGCAAAGCTAATTACACCGATATTTTTCCTAACGACAATGGCGATCGCTGGTATCGTTGTAAGATATCCTTTGTGTCGATCGACGAAAAAGCTGGAAAAGAGAAAAAAATATCCAATCAAATTTTAGTAATGGCTTCGAATGTGAAAGAGGCATTCGAGAATATACATGCCGAATTAGGCATGACCATTGATTTTGATGTGTTATCAATTGCAGAAAGCCCAATTATGGATTTTTTCCCCTATTTCGATGGCGAATCGGATGACACAGCTAAGGTGGTGACTACTCGTGCCGGACAGGTTGAATCGGTTGTAGATAATGCCTACTCCGAAATTGAAGAAGCCGAAGAAGACGCAATGGAATAATCTAATAATTCATAATTTATTGAGCCTGTCAATCGATAGTTTGGCAGGCTTTTTTAATTTGGTTGAAGATCAAGATTATGCTCATCAACCAAATTTGTACTTTTTGTGAAAATAGATTTAATGAATTACGGATAAAAATTAAAAATATTTTGATTCATTAAACTGGATTTTAATATATTTGTAGAACCAAAGAAATCCAACCCATTTTGTTCGTTATAAGACAATAACCCGAGCTTTCGGACGTGTTTGTTCTGTGAAATTTATTTGTAAAATGAAAAGACCTCGAGTAAAAGATGTTGTTAAGACTTTTTTGATTGATGATGTTAAGTATCTTTTAAAAAAAGTCCCTACCCACAACGATTTGTATATTAGTGAAGATGGACTAATTGTTTTACATAAAGGGATACGGCGTAAATTAACTAATTTGCATCCTGCCCCTGGCCGCAGACCCTATAAGACGGTTGGTGTAGATGGAAAAACGGTTTATGTACATCGGTTGGTTGCAATGGCATTCCATGGTGTTAGTTCAAAAAAACTGGTTATTCATTTAGATAATAATCCCGAAAACAACTACTACAAAAACCTAACATGGGGAACACCATACGATCATCACATTAATTTAGTGTTTCACGATAAGGCTCCATTTCGTAAATATACCGAGGCAAATGTTCGAGATAGAATTAAAAGTAAGATAAAAAACGAGCAGATCCCTCCTATTGTTGAACGATTAAAAAAAGGTGAGACTTTAAGAAGTATAGCTCAGGAATTTAATACTTCAGATATGAGCATCCATCGAATTAAGGTAAGATATATACTTCAACCTCAAAAACGAATTGAAGCCATTCAACGCCTTCAGAATATGTCCAACGTGTCGTAGTACATAATTTATGTGCTAAAGTTGCGTTATTCGCTCCAGCTTATAATGGCTTGTTGTTCTTTGCCATTCATTAATATCGAAAGAGGTTTTTCGAATCTTACGTGCTTAAAAAAGTTAGTTTCATGAATTATTGGTTGATGATACAATTGTTCCAGATTAACCCATTCGTTGGTAGCATTATGATGAACCGAAAAATAGCCAACATTCATTGACGTTACATTGTGAAAGAAGTGTGAACCTAATGAAGCATCCAACGGAAAATCAGCCAATCCCATTTCAACAATAATTTTGGCTCGCGATATTTGCGACCATAAAACAGGTATTCCCGTGTATTTATCGCGTGTTCCCCAACGCCCTGGACCAATCAGCACGTAGTCGCGCTTTTGTTCTTCCATTAAAATGTTGAGTTTTTCAATCTCAGCAGCCATTACCTCGGTTTGCGTTTTGTCGAATTTATTCACATCCATAAAAATAACATCGGTAATGCGATCGATAATGCCATTGCCCATTCCTTTTGTTGATTTTAAAAGGGTTTTATTCATGTCAACATGGTCGAATTTGACATCTACATGATTTTCGATGCGAATTAGGGGTTTGATTTGCAGTAGATATAACGTTGGCAAATTACGGCGTCCGTTTTCTAAATCAACAGCAAATTCAATCTCTACGGGCGATCCCATCGCTTCTCGGAAAAAGCGTAATAGTAAATGAAGCGCAGGTGCCAATGGCAGATAATCATATTTTAAAATATTGGCAAAATTAACTACTCGAGGTCCTCGTTTCGAAAAATCATTTACTAAACGATCGTTCTGATAGTCGAAAACCATTGCGCAATGCTTTAAGTTTCCATCTTCTTCTGCTTCACGAATCGATAATTTTTCAATAGTAGCATCTTCTCCAACCTGACCTAGTTCTAATCCGCTATCGTTTAAATTAAGTGCATAAAAATGAGTTTGTGAATCTTTTATTTGGTCGGCAATCGAATTGAGTTCCAGTTTAGGGTATTTGGGGCAAAACCGAAATGCTTTTTCACCACCAACCACATATTTACCTAATCCAACACCTAAAACAGCAAACCCATCTTCGGGTTTCATATACGAAAATGGATAGTAATTATACGACTGGGCAACACCACTTATATGGGGATAAAAGTGTTCGCCACTGCGATGCCCAACCAATTGCTGTATAATAATTGCCATCCGTTCTTCTTCTATCTTGTAGTTGACGGCTTCGAAATAAGCGCGAGCTGATGTGCTAAAAAGACTGGCGTAAATTAGTTTTATGGCGGTTGTAAGCTGGTTGTATCTAATTTGTTGATCGGGATGGTTGTTTGGCAAAATAAACGTATCGTAAACTCCTGCAAATGGCTGAAGTAAGGAGTCTTCGAATAATCCGCTTGATCGAATCGCCAAGGGTTGGGTCATTACTTCGGTGTATTGCCATAATTGTTCACTCACCTCGGGACTTAATGAGGCATCTAAAAATAGGGTTTTAAGTGTTTGAAAATGTCGCTCATCGTATGCTTTTGTAGCTAGATTGTTGCTTTCGATAAACTCAGAAAACTCGCCTGCGCCCACTATAGTTGTTGCAGGAATTCCAATATTTAGTTGTGGAATGATTGTTTCAAAATCAATGTTTTCGATGAAATTGCTTAAAAATGCTACGCCTCTACCTTTTCCACCAAATGATCCTTCGCCAATTCGGGAGATAAATCGATTATTGGATACGAGCTCTTTGTCAAACGTGATTACACTGCCCCTGAGCCTTTCTAGACGCATCTCCTCAAAAATATTTAAGATGGTGTGTCTTAGCTTATTCGAGCTGTCGAAATCTTCAATTCGATACGGACGAAGTCTTTTAGCCAAATTAATTTCCCCTCGAGCCATTAACCAACTGCTTATTCCATTGCGTTTGGCATGAAAAAGCAGCGATTCGGCTGGTACTTCCTCGATGCATTTTATAAATTCCTGGAGATTTGAGGCGGTTGCAATCTTCATGCCTCGCGTATTGGTGAAAACGAATTTCCCAAAACCAAGTTTTTGGTGAATGAACAAAGTTATTTCGTGTGATAGCGTTTCGGAGTTTTTATTGATAAAATCGGCATTAACTTCTATTGCTCTTTGCTTATTTGCAATATCCGATGATTGCAATAAACAAGGGATGGACGAACGGCTGTTAACGTATCGAATCAATTCTACCCCTGCATCTTCATCATGAATGCCATTTCGTTTGTATTTTACATCTGAAATAACGCATAAAAGATTATCGATGTAATTATCAACGATTTCAACGGCTTCTTCAAATGTGCTGACCAAACGGATTTTGGGACGAACTCTGATTTTGAGTATTTTATGAGTCTGATCAGGTGTGTTGTCCTCCATAACGTTTTGAGTTTGAGTCATCACAATGGAGTATAGCAAGGGTAAGTAGCGAGTGTAGTATTTTTCGCTATCCTCTACTAAAAGAATAATACGCACATCGCCTACTTCAATGTCTGACGCTAAATTCATTTTGTCTTCAACATATTTGATCATGGCTAAAAAAACTCTCGAATCGCCATTCCAAACAAATACCTTGTCAACACACGATACCATTGGATTGCTTTCGCCAAAATATCTTAAATCGCTATTGTTATTAACCAATAATAAAATTGGCATTGAGGGTTTAATCTTTTTTATTTTATTCCCCAATTCTAAAGGGGTATCCATGTCAACGCCTGCCATAAGAATAACCATCTCATATTCGTTATTTGAAATGGCAAGTAAGGCTTCGTCGGTGTTTGGAACACTGGTGATTCGGGGTGCTGTAATTAGGTTGAGTTGAAGATATTCGCCAAAAATTTTATCGAAAAATCGACCTTCACGAACAATGGAGTAGGAGTCGTAATAAGTTGCAACCAACAGCAATTCTTTGACTTTAAATGGCATTAAATCCTGAAAAATATCGCGATCGTTGCGACGGCGGTTGTATATTTTAGATAGTTCTATCTGATCAAAATTGTTTTCCATTTTATTTTATAATTTAATGCCGCGAACAGCTAACATCTGCAAATTCACCGTTCACTATTCACCGTTTGTTGATAACTGATAATTGATAACAGTTCACTGTCAACTGTCAATTGCTAACTTTTTTATTGGGTAGCCAAAACGAAAATGTACTTCCTTTTCCTAGTTCTGAATCTAAGAATATTTCACCTTCAAGCAAATTAACTAACCCTTTAACTATTGATAATCCTAATCCAGTTCCTCCAAGATTTTTATTTGGATTTTGTTGGAGTTGTGCAAATCGTTCAAATATTATTTTTTGCTTCTCAACTGGTATTCCAATTCCTGTGTCTGAAATATAAAAGAGAATGTTGTTATTCGAATCGAGTTTGCATCCTCCTTTAATTTCGCCTATTTCGGTAAATTTGAATGCATTGTTAATTAGGTTTATAAGTATTTGCTTGAGTTTAACTTTATCAGTTGTAACCGAGTGCTCTCCAAAATCGAATGAGCAATTCATTTGAAAATTAATGTGTTGTTTATCTATTCGCTTTTGCAATTCTTTGAAAAATTGGTCTATTTCGTCAAATAACTCAGGTATGCTGCATTGCTCTAGGTTTATAGGTAGCTGACCCGATTCAATTTTAGCTACATCCAGTATGTCGTTTATAATATCCAATAAATCGTGGCTTCGCTGATTAATAATTTCGCAGTATTGTTCTATTTCTGTATTGTCATCGTGCTGGTATCTTAATAAATCCGAAAATCCCATTATTGCATTCATGGGTGTTCGAATTTCGTGACTCATATTTTGAAGAAAAGCTGTTTTCAACCGATCGCTCTCTTCGGCTTTTTCCTTAGCTATTAATAATTCTTGTTCCGACTTTTTTAAGTCTGAAATATCAAAAGTGAGCACAATAATCTCAGATACTTCTTTTTTATCGTTAAAACCAGGTACGTAATTCACATTAAAATAGCGTTTCCCGCCTGCAACATCAAATGTATTTATGTACGATGATGATTTGCCTTGTCGAACTTCTTCGATGTATTTCATGGCAAAATCGGCTTTGTCTTTGCCAATAATATCAGCGATATGAAATCCTACAATTTCTTCTCTTTTTTTGTTGAATCCATTTATGAATTTTAGGTTTACAAATTTATATTTGAGCGATTTAGCATCAACAACAGCAACAAATGCAGGCAAATTATCGGTAATGTTATACAAAAGATTTGCAACTGATTCAGCATTTTCTTTTGCTCGATTTAATTCTTCGTTTATTATGACAAGGTCTTCGTTTAATTGCTGATATTCTTCGTTTTGGGCTTCTATTTCAGTGGCTTTTTCTTGCAAGTCGAGCTCCGCTTTTTTTCGATGTGTTATGTCTCTGGTAATTGATATAATATGAGGTGTGCCTTCTAATTCAATGATAGAAGCAGACATAAGTCCGTCGATGATTGAACCTGATTTTGCTTTAAATTGTGCTTCTAAATTTTCAACATAACCATTTGTATTGAGTCCTTCGGTTAGTGTTAGTCTGTCGTTAGGATCAGCCCAAATATTTAGTTCTAATGATGTTTTTCCGAAAACTTCTTTCTCGGTGTATCCTGTAATTTGTGTAAATCCTCTATTAATAGAAACATATAAACCATCCGATACTCGGTTGATATTAATAGAATCGGGATTGGTTATAAATGCTTTGCGAAACTTTTCCTCGCTCATTCGAAGTTTTTCATGAGTTTTATTTCGTTCAGTAATATCAATAAATATCGATTGATACGTGCCATCAGGCATCATTTTAGTATGCATTTCAACCACAATCTCTGTTGAGTCGGGTCGCATCACAATGCGTTCGCAAACCACTACGTTACCTTTTCTTAGGAGATCAAAACGCAAAGGAGTTTTTTCAATGCTTTCAGGTGTAAAAGGCATTTCACTAATGTGTTTGCCAATAATCGACTCTTTTGGCAAGCTTAAAATCGTGCAAATTTGCTTGTTTGCTTCAATTACAATGCCTTGGTTTGATCCAATTAAAATACCTTCAACGGCCAATTCAATTAATGCATGATATCGTTGTTCGCTAAGCTTAAATTCTTCAACAATTTGCTTTCGTTCTAAGTTTTCTATACCAACAATTCGTTTAAGATCGCTGAATTCCTTTTGCAGTTGATTTAACTCTTCAAGCAGTTCGTCCTTCGTTTTTTCCTTCTTGGTCATTGATATTTATTTCGGTTACTATTGGTCGTTTAAATAAAGTGCCAATTAGTCCATTGTTTTAATTGAATAGTTTTTAAGCTGAGCTTTTATTAACTGCTGTTAAAATTTTATAGAAGCTTAGATTTCTAGATAATAGAACGATGGAGAAGATAAAAAAGATGAAAATAGAATGTTCTTCATCTGCAAATAGCTTATCTATTATTCTTCTTAGCTCATGATCTATTAAAATTTGAACAGTTACTTCTAATAGGTAAGTTAATCAATTTTTGGTTTTCTTTTTTTTGTTTTAACAAATAATTGTATAAAACGCCCCTTGTTAATTGATTTACAAGGAGCGTTTTTGTAGTTAAATGATTTGATCTTGTAGCAAAATGTATTTAGTCGGCTAGTTTTATGGTTTGCTTAAATTCCGATTTGTTCTGATCAATTTTCTCCTCATTACCATAAACGCAAAGGTTGTTTTGGTTGATAATATCAGAAATCATTTTCGAATAATTTTTAAGCGAATCAACTTTTGTACTTAAAATCTCGGCTCGTTCCTTCTGAATCATTTCATTGGTAATGCCATTGAAATAGTTCGATATGGCAATGTCACCTTTATCAGATGGAGTAACCGGATTATCAATATTGGCAATAGTTCCAATAATGTATCGTGTTAGTTCCTTTTGATCTATTTTAAGCGAATCGAGATAAGTGGGTGTTGCTTTAAAATTTTTAATTGTCTCGCTTAGGTTAGGATCGCGGGACGAAGCAAAATAGGCATTGCCACTGGGTGAAAATCGGCAAAACCCTCCGTATGCACCACCAATAACTCTAATTTGAGTTTGAAGATAATCGGTCGAGAGCAATTGGTTTAACACTTTAATATTACCATTCCACGAGTAGCCAAGTTTTTTAATATTAGCTCCCATTAAAACATATTGTACTTTCGATGTTGTCTCAATTCCCTCATTCTTTTGTTGCTTATCAAACTGCCAATCATTAATTACCGCCGTTTCGGTTGGTAACGATTTTATCAAAGAATCGATGGATTGAGTATAAGTTGGATAATCAGCCTCATCGCATGTTACGCCCAAAATTATGTTGTTCTTGCAAATAATGGTTTTGCTAAGTTCCGATAGTTTTTGAGCCAATTCTTTTTTGCGACTATCGTAATTAGCAACTAAATCAGATAGGAATCGATAGTAATCAATGCCACCTCGTTTTTCCATGTACATGCCATTATCGCTGTAATACGATGCCATTCGAGTGTAGGCAACTCCCATTCCGTTTTGTTTCATTTGTTGTTCAAAACGCGAGTGATGTCTTTTAATTAAATCGGCTAATCGGTTTTCATCATCAAATTTCGACTGAGTAGCTATCTGGGTAATTAAATCGAACATCGCTGAGCCTTTTGCAACTAATGCTTTTGAACCTATTTCAAGTTTAGGTTGAAGATTATCCTCGTTTTGATCCTTTAAGTAACCCGATAATCGAACATTAAATCCTCCAGTAATGGTACTCAGCTCTTTGTCGAGTTCTCCAAACGAATATTTTTGTGTTGGTAGCTTTCCTAAAACCTCTGTTAATAGTCGGGCATATGGCAAATCCTCTTCATTAATCACTCGTAAATCGAATATGAGCGACGAATAGATTATTCCATTGGTAAAGGTTGGAAAGTGAATGGTTTTAATGCTGTCGATTTGTTTTGTGGTGGCTTGATAAAAGTCTCCCGTTGTTGAAATATCCGATAATTCTAAAACTGGAATGGTTGCTAGCGCTTCGGGTGTGTCTTCGAGCTTTTGATGATCAATTAAGTCGGCAGTGGTTTTAACCAACGAATCAATTTCCGAATTAGTAAGTGTTGATTTGTATGTATTTAATTCTTTGGCTGTCTCATTATTTATTGTGCTTTGAAGGCCACGTTCAGGCACCAGAGCCAATAATAGTGAGTGAGGATTATTTATAAACTGCTCGGTTATTAGTTGTTTGAGCAAGCCATTATTCATTCCAACTTTTAAGCTGCCTAGCTGTTTTTCGTATTCAAGTCCTGCATATGGATCATTAGCAAAAATCCATCCCGAAACATTCATCCAGTTATACATAATCCCTTTTTGGGCATCGTCGCCTTCGCGCAATAGAAATTCAATACGGTTGATTATGCCATCGAGCATTTTTTTGTCTAATCCTTCATCGGCAACCTTTTTCAGGGTTGTCATAATAATATCGTAGAATTTTTGCTTGTCAGCCTCATCGGCATTTTGAACCCTAATCTCGAAAACGTTTTGTTGAATATCGTCGAGATTAGCACTCACATCTTTACCAATACCAGCTTCTTGTAATGCCAAACGGATGGGAGCCGATTCGTGATTAACCAGTGCTTCGGTTAAAATGCTTAATCCATTGGTGAGCACAAAATCGGTGTTTTTTCCTGCCACAAAACTTAAACTTAAATAGGTGCTATGTTCCAATGGTTCGCTATCGCTGATGGGATAAGGGCGAGTTTCGGTTTTCATAGCCTCAAATGGTTTTTGAAGTGGTATTTCAATGGTATCAGTACTTTTCTCGAAGTCTTTTAGGTACGATTCGTTAATAAACTCCAGCTCGCGGTTTAAATCAGCATCGCCATAAAGTAAAATGTAGCTGTTTGATGGATGATAATGCTTGCGGTGGAAATTCAGGAAGCTTTCGTACGTTAATTGCGGTATTGCAGAAGGGTAACCTCCCGATGAAAAGCCATAACTGTTATCGGGGAATAGGAGTTTCATTTTCTGATAACCCAATTCACGCGTTGGACTCGAAAACGAACCTTTCATTTCGTTGTAAACAACTCCTTTATATTCAACGTCGCTTTTGGCGTTTTCAAGTTCATGATGCCATCCTTCTTGCATGAAAATACGAGGATCGCTATAAATGTTTGGGTAAAAAACGGCATCTAAATATACATGCATCAAATTAAAATAGTCCTTCTCGTTCATGCTCGCAACCGGATATATGGTTACATCGCTGGCAGTCATAGCATTTAAAAAAGTGTTGAGCGATCCTTTTAATAATTGATCGAATGGACTTTTTACCGGAAAATGTTTCGATCCGTTGAGTACCGAGTGTTCAATAATATGCGGTGTGCCACAATCGTTATCGGGGACTGTTTTAAAAGCGATACTAAATGTTTTATTGGTATCATCGTTCATGATTTTAAATAGCCGGGCGCCAGTTTTCTCATGAATAAAATAGAGACAAGGAGCTTTTACTTCCTTCACAAATCGTTTGTCAACCAGTTTAAATCCATGATAGGACTTTCCTGTTTCATACTGCTCATTGGTCATACATCCAAATAAAAAAATTAAAATAATGGAGATAAATACTGCTTTTTTAGATTTCATAGCATTAAAAATTAATGGTTTATTAGGGTTTTTAAAAGTATAAACAAATGTTGTGTAAAACAAGCTAGCGGGGAAGGGGTGCTTGGCGTTTATTGTTGAGTGGTTTAGATGGTTTTAGTTTAGCAGTTAGGGGTTTAAAGTTTAGGGTTTGGGGTTGAGCTGATTAGGGCTTAGCGGAGGTTTGATGTTTAGATTGGTTGGTATTTTTGAAATTTGTTTGATTTCGAATGTTGGTTTTGTGTATTTTAGCATTCTTAATTTTGAAAAAGATTGTGAGCAAGTAGGATTAATCGATATTAAAATAATTGATAAATTAAACCAATATGACTAAGACTAAGACAATAATGATCTCGATTTTACTACTGGGATCTGGCGTTTTGATTAAGTATATGAATGATTCACAATCGGCCAATGAGAATATTGGTTTTTTCGCAGGGCTTGTATTTGGAGCAGGGTTGGTCGTTTTGATTCAGTCGCTTGTGAAAAAGAAGTCAGTTGAGTGAAAATAATATAAAATTTGGCTCGTTTATGCGCATTGAATTTAAACCTCATGTTTTCATCTAAACCCCTAAACCCCTAAACCCCTACACTAATAAACTCTAAACCTCTAAACCCATAAACCCATAAACAACTACACCCATAAACCCATAAACCCCTAAACATCAAACCCATAAACTAATATACTCTACACCCCTAAACATCAAACCCCTAAACAAATAAACAAATAAACCCCTCATAAAAATGAATCCAATTCTCAATCAAAATCTATTTTTCGTCAAAGAACATCTGGGCATGTTTAAGGCCGCTAACAATTACGATATTTTTAATCCGGCAACCAACGAGTTGATATTAAATTGCCGCGAAGAAAATTTGGGCTTTTTCACCAAAATTCTCCGGTTTACCGATTACAAGCGCATGACAGCGTTCAACATTCAAATATCAACCCCATCGGGCGATCAGGTTTTGCGCATTAAACGAGGTGTTACCTTTTTTCGCTCCGAAGTAGAGGTGTTTGACGAAAAAGAGCAATTAGTAGGCCGTTTTAAACAAAAACTGTTGTCGTTGGGTGGTAAATTTCAGGTACTTGATACAGCCGATAACTTGCTTTGTATGTTGCAAGGGAAATGGAGTGGTTGGGATTTTAAATTTACAAAGGACAATGTTGAGTTTGCCCGCGTAAACAAAAAGTGGAATGGCTTAGGCAAGGAGTTATTCACAACTGCCGATAATTACATGCTCGAAATTGATGCTCGCGTACCTGAAAACAACCCAATACGAATTTTAATTGTGGCCGCTGTAATGTGTATCGATATGGTGTTGAAAGAATAACAGCAACATGAAAGTTTATATGCGTTAGAACCTGTGCGGGATGCACATCATTTACAACTTCTACAATATTATATCTTTGAGCAACTTAGTGGTTCTTTGCGTTCTTTGTGAAATAGCTATAACACGAAGTTTCATAAAGCATACACTAAGTTGCTCAAAGATTAACTTGCAAATTTTCATTAGCACCTCAATAAAATAATTAATCTGTAATTACTCCTCTGTATAGTAATATCAACCAATTCCACAATTCTAACTCCTTTGATTTTTAATCTATTATAATTTTTCTGCAAAAAATAAATGATTGCGATTAAACCTTTTTAATCGAATCGACTCAAAGAACTTGAAAGTCATTTATTAAAAACATAAAAATTAGAAATCATGAAATCAATTATTAAAAAACTAGTGTGGGTCGTTTTAGTGTCGTTGTTGCCACTTTCAGCAGTTATAGCTCAAGAATCTAATACAGGCAATGTCGACCAGCCTAAAAAAGAAAATCTTGGACAGAATTTATCGGAAGAGCAAAAAGCCATGCTGCAAGAGAACAAGCAGGAGCGCATTGAAAACCGTGAAGTGTTTAAAGCAACTTTGACAGAGGAACAAAAAGCTATTTTGCAAAACAAAGAATTGACCAAAGAACAACGACGTGAAGCATTAAAGAAAACGTTTACCGATCAGCAAAAAGAGATGATTAAAGCGCAACATCAGGATATGAAGGAAAATCGCGAAGCGTTAAAAGAAACATTAACAGCCGAACAAAAAGCGCAAATTAAAGCAAAAGCTCAGGAACGACGTGCCAATGGCGACAAAGAAGGTGCTCGGAAAGCCATGATAGAGAAAAAGAAACAACAACGCAAAAACAATAGCAGTACCGGTTCTACAGGAAACTAATACAGTGTTAACAGAAAAAGAACCGATTTTTTTAATCGGTTCTTTTTTAGCTAAAAAATAAAAGTATGAGAAACTGGGTGATGGTTGTTTTGTTGCTATGTATCGGAACTATTATAACGGCACAGGAGCTAGATGATGCAATTATTGATGAATTGTTTGAAACCGACGATGAGTTATTGGCTGATTTATGGGATGAAGTTTCAACGTATCATTTTATTTATACTACGGTAAATTATAGTAGCAACACCCTTTATTCGGGACGCGAGTATGGCGAGAAACAATACTCCATTTCACCTCAGGTTTTTTATCTGCATTCGAAAGGATGGGTGCTTGGCGTTGCCGGTAACTTATATCAAAACGCTTATCCTGCTTGGAGTTCAACTATTTTAACTGCCGGATTTAGTAAAACCGTGGGTAGTACGCAATGGTTTAATTATCGATTTTCGTTCGATAAGTATTTTTTTTCAACCACCGATTCCATAGAGCCTTCGTTCAATAGCAGTTTAAATGTTGGTATGACTTTTAAAACCCGTACAATTGGATGGCGTAATAATTTTTCTTTGCTTCTAGGTAACGAAACCTCATTTCAATACGCTTCGTCGGCTTATGCACGTTTGAACCTAATTAAATTCAGTAAATACAATAGGCTTACTTTCGAGCCTCAGGTTACGTTAAGCTTTGGCGACGAAACCGCATTGGTTTATCAACCCGGCAGGCAAATTGGACAATATACTTTGCCCCCAGTAGCTAGTTATCAGAAAATTTGGGGGTTAATGAATACCCAATTTCAAATCCCTTTGGATTTATCACTGGGTAATTTCGATTTTGAATTGGGCTACAACTACAATATCCCTCGGGCTTTAGGCGATGACGATCAATTGCCCCAAACCTCATTCATTAATTTCTCCATCGGTTACTTTTTTTCGCTTTAAAGCGATGATTGGGTTGGATGCAGCGTTGCATTAACTAAACGATATTGATTTATTATAATCCCCATCGTTTTAATGTGTTAATTCTTTTTTTGAGGTGCTATGAAAAATATTTGGCGATTCTGTATAGAGCAAAATCTTTATCTTTGATTCCATAATTATTAGAAATAAATCGGTTAATCTTTCCATTTAATCTTTCAGCTTTTGCGTTTGTTTGTTGAGACTCAAAAAAGTTTACAATTTCATTCTCATGTTTTCGTATCATTTTTACTACTGATTT
>JBBQUP010000020.1:0-39526 GCA_038212305.1 Bacteroidales bacterium | reverse complement strand
GTGCAGGTTAATCCTGCGCCCCGGTGGGTTAATGCGGTCAAACACAAACTTGCCGGGGTTTGTTTTTATACTTGGCCAAGCGTTAAAACTATTCAAATATAAGTGTTGCCCAGTTCAGAAAAATGAACTGGATAACCTTTTTATCATAAATTGATTAAGTTTTTTTGAAAGTAGGAAATTGCTTTTGCCACATGTTAAAATATTTACCTTCATTCTTGTATAAAGTTTGGTGACTGCCTTCTTCAATAAGTTTTCCGTTTTCTAATACAACAATTTTGTCTGCATTCATTACGGTACTTAAGCGGTGTGCAATTACAATTATGGTCTTCCCTTGGGTTACTAATGATTCAATGGTTTTCTGAACATATTCCTCCGATTCGGAATCGAGCGATGAAGTAGCTTCATCAAGCAATAAAATTTCCGGTTCGCGGTAAAGTGCACGAGCAATAGCTAAACGTTGTTTTTGACCTCCTGATAGTGTTGCGCCGTTTTCACCAATGTATGTATTGAAACCAGCAGGAAGTTTTTCTATAAAACCTAATATTCCCAGTTGTTTGCAAATGTTTATTATCTTTTCTATGTCAGGATGAAATTCCCCGATAGCTATATTTTCAACAATATTACCGGCAAATAAATCAAGTTTTTGCGGTACGCTCGAAATCAAATGCCTTAAACTTTTGTTTGTGAAGTAATTAATATTTCTTTCCCCAATATATATATTTCCTCCATTTATTGGATAAAGATTCTGTAATAGTGATGCTAACGTAGTTTTACCAGAACCACTTTCTCCAATAATTGCCGTTAGCTGCCCTTTAGGGATAGTTAAACTAAAATCGTTAAATACTTCAACTCTAGTTCCATAACTAAATTGTATTTTGTCGAAACGTATATCACCTAATAATTCATTTTTCAGATCAATTTTATTTTCCTCCGATTCTCGTTCCAAATCCATTATTTCAAACAATCTATCAGCAGCAATAAGCGCATTTTGAATGGTTTTATTCATTCCAATTAATCCTGCTGCCGGAGAAGTAAAATAACCAATAATGGCATAAAACGATAAGAGTTCTCCAGGGGTAATACTCCTGTCAATTACGTAATAAGCACCTACCCACAGCAAAATAATTGTAAAAATTCTGCTCAAAAATTCGGATGCATTGGATGAAAAAATGGAATTGATTCCCGAATGATAGACTGTTTTAAGAAGGGTTATAAATTTAATCTCGGTTTTGATATTTGCAAATTCCTCAAGGCCAAATTGTTTAATTGTTTTTGCCGCGTTTAGCGATTCAACCAATTGACTTTCCAAATCTGCTGAATTCTCCATTAATTTTCGTTCGCGCTTTTTATTTAATTGGTTCGTTATAAAGTATGTTAATGCATATAGAGGTAGTACAATTGCCATAATTAAAGCTAATTTCCAACTGTAAATAAACATCAAGCAAAACGAAAATATTATAATGAATACATTGACAATAAGTCCAACCGCAGTGTCGTTAATAAAAGCACGTATTTTAACAGCATCATTAATCCTCGAAATAATTTCACCAACCCTCATGGTGTCAAAAAAACGTTGAGGAAGTTTTAGTAAATGTTTGTAATAACCAAGAATAAGCTGAGCATCAATTTTTTGCCCTGTTTTTAGCATTAAAACTGATTTAGATGCACCTATAAACAATTGGAATATCAACAATATTATCATTCCAATACTTAACAAATTAAGAAGGTTAGTATTACCATCAACTAATACATAGTCTGTAATTTTCTGAATATATATGGATGTTGAAAGCCCCAATACTGTATATACTATTGCACCAATTAAGGCTTGCAATAAAATACTTTTATGCGGTTTCAAAAGGAAAATAAACCGACTATAATTAGAAATTTTTTCATTCCCTGTACTGAATTTTTCACCAGGTACTAACAGCATTAAAGCACCAGTCCATATTGTTTTAAACTCATCAATTGATTTTTTATGCATCTGCCCATCGGCAGGATCCATAAATTCAACGCTATCGTCTTTAACTTTGTATATAACAATATAATGATGAAGTACTTCTTTAACTATTATATGAGCAATGGCAGGTAAAGGGATTTTAGGTAAAGCATCAACTCCACCCTTTACCCCTTTTGCAGTGAATCCCATTGCCTCGGCAGCCTTAATCATTCCTAACAGATTAGTACCTTTTTTATCGGTACCTGCCATTTGTCGGATACGAGCAACAGGTAATTTCAATTTGTAATTTGCAGCCACTGATGCTAAGCATGCAGCACCGCAGTCAGTAATATCTCGTTGTTTAATTTTAATAGACAAGGTAGATGGTTTTTAATAGTTATTATTTTAGCGCAAAAAAAATTTTATTACGATTTTATTTTTGGATTAAACCAATCATCCATTTTATCAAAAAGTAGTTGATACAATGTTCGTTTCGTTAACTTAAAGCGGCCAGTTAAAGTCATCCCCTTTTTCAAATAACCTTTATGGCCTGATTTGAGTACTAAAAAGTTTTTTGAAAGTTGGCAACGGACTTTGAAAACTGGTTGATCATTCAAGGATATAATATCTTCTGATATTTGGATTACTTCAGCATAAATTAATCCCCATTGATTATAATTGAATGCATCTAATTGTAGATTAACTTTCTGTCCCGTATAGATATATCCAATATCAGATGGCGAAATGTAGCATTCTGCTAAGAGTTCATTGTCTGGCGATATTTGTGCAACTTGTGTTCCTGGACTAATATAACTACCGACTTGAATTCCACTAACATTTGTTAATGCACCATTTATAGGGGCAATCAATACATATTGCCTCTTTTCGTCTTGCAATTGGTTTATAAGTGAATTAATCTCTTTGTTTTCAAGCTCTAAACGAGTTTTTTCTGCTTGCCAAATATTGAGTGATTGCTGTTCGATGAACGATAATTGTGAAATGGTTGATTCATATAGGTTCTTTTTTTGCAGAAATTCCATTTCAGGTGTAACTTTTTCGTTATACAAGTATTCAGCAAGTTCAAATTCTTTTTTTAAAAGTTTTAGTTTGACTGTTAGTTCATTCGACTTGGCTAAATAGTGTTGATATTCTATTTGATATTTTGGAGTGGTTAAAGTGTTTACTCCTATAATTAGGTTTTTCAAATCACTAATAAATTGATTGTTATCGATGATTTGCTTCTGTTTTAATAAAATCTTCTCATCTAAATTGTCAGTTCTCAAAACCAACAATGTGTCCCCATTTAATACCGTTTTGCCTTCAGCTAAATTGTTTGTTATTATTTGGGCATTTACTATTGCTTGAATTTGGTTGCTTTCATTGGGTGTGCGAATTACCCCTCTACTTTGATTGGTTATTTCAACAGATACCAATGGTAATATAGTAATTACCGCTACTGAAAATAGTAGTATTCCAATGTATATTGCCTTAAATGGTTTGCTATGCGAGACATAATGACTTTCGGTTGTATGTTCAATTATTTCTGGGGGGAAAAGCATCTAGTTATTTTTAGGACATTAAATATTGATTCAGTGCAGTCCATAAGAGGGAACTGTACTGATTTGATTCTAGGGTTCAATTAAATACTTAAACCTATTGATTATAGGCCAATAATAGCTTTAGCAATTTATTAGAGGTTATGTAATAACCACCCATTGTAGATATAATTTCGCACTCATCAATAATAGTTACAGGATTGCTAATTTTTAAACGATGAGAACCAGCATAGCAATAGCTTTGTTTATCTTTGTTGAAGTATATTTCTACCCCCATTTGTTTAAACTCATCTATAACATCAAACAAATGGGTGCGTGAAAACCCTACTTTTTTAGCCAACTGGATTGAGTTTCCAGTGTTTTCTTTATCAATAAGGTCAGCCAATCTCTTTAGCTGGATGCTTTTTTCTATAATTCTCATAACGGGTAGTTTAGTAAGCCAAATATAAATTAATATTATGAACAACTTACCCCCCCCAAATTGTTAAAAAAAGTTAATTTAAATATTCCGCAACAAACTTTAATCTGATCGAATAAAAAGAGGGTGCTTATATCTAAACACCCTCTTTTCTATTTCAAATAAATTTTAACTATCGTTTTGATAAAAACTCTTCATCATGTTCATCGTCAATTTCTCTCAATTCGGGATCAACAAAAAATGGTGAAATTCCAAACGATTTATTACCACTTAAAGCTTCAGCACCTCCAACAATTTCGAGTATTTCGTTGGTAATAGAACTTTGACGGGCTTTATTATATTGCAATTGTAAATCTGACAGCATTTGAGTGGCATTATCTGTTGCTTTGTGCATACTTGTCATTCGAGCTCCATGCTCTGCCGCAACCGACTCTAACAACTCGTGATAAAACATAGTACGTAATGCTTTAGGCACCACATTATCAATTAATTCGTGAATATTTGGCTCGAAAATAAAATCCTCCTTAACTGCATTTTTAACCATCGGAATCTCCAAAGGTAAAAACTGATGTACCTTAACGTTTTGAACTGCTGCATTTACAAATTCATTGTAAATCATAACAACCAAATCGTAAGTTTTATCAATAAACTTCGTACAAATATCATCCGCAATTATATTGCTTGCATCAAAATCTAAGTTGTTAATTAAATCATTATGAGATTCAATAATATTGAAACCATGCCCACGTAATACTTTTTCTCCTTGTTTTCCAATAGCCAAAATATCTACAGATCGATTGGCTAATTGAGCTTTTAAATCTGACTTAATAAATTTCTCAGTCTGTTTAATTACATTGGTATTAAAAGCCCCACACAAGCCACGATTTGATGTAATAACAACCACTAATACACGATTTACTTCTCGTTTTTGAGAATACAAACCGCCATACATATCACCTGCAGTATTAACTAAATCTAACACGATATTGCTTAATTTAGTTACATAAGGACGAATGGCAATTATTCGATCATGCCCTTTTTTAAACTTCGCAGCCGATACCATTTTCATAGCACTAGTTACCTGCCGAGTTGTTTTAACCGAACCTATGCGAACACGTATGTCTTTTAAATTAGCCATGTATATTATTCATCAATATTCTCGAATTGTTTAGATATTTCAGCAGCCACACTTTCAAGGATACCTGAAATTGTATCATCCAAAATACCTTTACCTAAATCCTCAAGAACCTTTGGATGTTTCACTTCTAAAAACCCAATATACTCTTTTTCAAATTCTTTTATTTTATCACTTGGAACTTCTGATAATAATCCATGATTACCGCAATAAATGAGTGCTACTTGCTTACTAACTGGCATGGGCTGAAATTGTGGTTGCTTAAGTAATTCCACATTTTTCCGACCACGATCTAATATTCCCATTGTTGCGGCATCCAAATCCGATCCAAATTTCGAGAAAGCTTCTAGTTCGCGATATTGTGCCTGGTCCAGTTTTAATGTTCCAGCTACTTTCTTCATCGATTTAATTTGAGCATTTCCTCCTACCCTCGATACACTAATACCCACATTAATTGCAGGACGAATTCCTGAATTGAATAAACTATTCTCTAGGAATATTTGTCCATCGGTTATGGATATAACATTGGTAGGAATGTATGCAGATACATCGCCTGCTTGAGTTTCAATTATAGGCAATGCGGTTAACGATCCTCCTCCTTTTACTAGAGATCGAATAGATTCTGGTAAATCGTTCATGCGACTGGCAATTTCATCCGATTCAATAATTTTTGCTGCTCTTTCCAATAAACGGGAATGCAAATAAAAAATATCACCAGGATAAGCTTCCCGACCAGGTGGACGACGCAATAAGAGTGAGACTTCGCGATAAGAAACCGCTTGCTTCGATAAATCATCAAAAACAATTAAAGCTGGTCGGCCGGTATCTCTAAAAAACTCACCAATTGCAGTACCAGCAAAAGGAGCGTAAAACTGCATTGCAGCCGGATCAGCTGCTGTTGCTGAAACAATTACGGTATAATCTAATGCGCCATGTTTTTCTAACACATTAACAAGTTGAGCAACCGTTGAAGCCTTTTGTCCAATAGCAACATAAATGCAATAAACAGCCTCTCCCCTATCAAAAAACTCTTTTTGATTGATAATGGTGTCAATTGCAATGGCAGTTTTACCTGTTTGACGATCACCAATAATAAGCTCGCGTTGTCCACGCCCTATTGGAGTCATGGCATCAATTGCTTTTAGCCCTGTTTGTAAAGGTTCCTTTACTGGCTGACGATATATTACTTCAGGAGCTTTTCGTTCAACAGGCATTTCATAGAGTTGACCTTTAATTGTTCCTTTTCCATCAATAGGTTCACCAATGGTATTAATTACGCGTCCTAAAAGTCCTTCTCCAACCATAATTGAAGCAATACGACCTGTTCGTCGAACAATATCACCCTCTTTTACTAATTTAGATGAACCAAATAAAACAATTCCCACATTATCCTGCTCTAAGTTTAGAACTACGCCCAAGCAGCTATCCAATTCAACTAATTCATTGCTTCGCACACTACTTAACCCATGTACACGAGCAATTCCATCACCTACTTGCAAAACTGTTCCAACATCTTCAAGCTCAGCAGAGGTTTTAAATCCTTCAATCTGTTTTTTTAGTAGTTCCGAAATTTCAGAGGGTTTAAAGTTTTCCATGGAAATAGTGTGTTATCCTGTATTGTTTTAACTAAGCAATTGTTTTTTAAGCTTTTTAAGTTTTCCTGAAAAGCTGGCATCAATAAGTTTTCCATCAATAATAAGCTTAAACCCACCCAAAAGTGATTTATCGGTTTTTGCCTTTAATTCAATGCCTGATGACATTTGAGCGGCAATTTTTTCTTTTATCTCTTTCAGAGATTCGCGGGTTTGACTGGTTGCTGATATTAAGGTAACTTGCTTGATATTTGAATGTTCGTAATAAAAATTGTTATAACTATGAATGATCCGCTGTAAAAATATTTCTCTTCCATTATCGATGATCAAATTAAAGAACCCAATAACAACCGGATTTACTTTTAAACCAAATAAATCTATGACTATACTCTTTTTAAGCGAAGTTTTAAAAACAGGACTCATCATAAATTGCCTTAAATCAACAGATGATTCAAATGCATCGTGAATTAGCTTTAAATCGGAAAAAACAGCTTTGCTTATTTCCTTTTCAATTGCTAGTTGAAACAATGCTTTTGCATAACGCACCGATATTAAACTTTCGTTCAAAGTATTAACGAATTAAGTATTAATTAAAATTTGCATTTTCTAAAAATCGATCGATCACTTCTTTGTGCTTTAATGGAGTATCTAACTCATGCTCAAGAATTTTCGAAGTTAAATCAATAGACAAAAGAGCAACTTGTTTTTTCATATCTTCCAAAGCAGCTTGTTTGTCAGCTTCAATTTGAGCTTTAGCTTGCGAAACTATTTTATCTGCTTCTTTTTGAGCTAAATTTTTAGCATCGCCTATCATGCTATCTTTAATATCACGTCCTTCTCGAATAATTGCATCACGCTCTTTACGAGCTTGATCAATAATTTGACGTTTATTATTGTGTACATTAACAATTTCAATACGTGCCTTTTCAGCTTCACGCAAGGAGTATTCAATCGTTTCTTCCCTTACATGAATGGCATTAAGTATTGGCTTCCAAGCGTATTTACCCAATAAAAAAACCAAAAGTAAAAACGAAATTAATGTCCATATCGCCAGTCCGGGATCGGGAGTTAATAATTCCATAATACGAGTTTTTTAATTAATTAACCAATCTACTACAATTGCAAATAAACCAGCACCTTCAATTAATGCTGCTGCAATAATCATGGCTGTTTGAATTTTTGACAAGGCTTCAGGTTGACGGCCAATAGCATCCATTGCTCCTTTACCAATTAATCCAATTCCTATTCCAATTCCTATAACAATTAGTCCTAATCCAATAGGTGCAAAACTTGCAGCTTGTTCCATAATTCAATATTTAATAAATTAATGATCTTCGTTATTAGTAGTTAATCCGATAAAAAGGGCTGATAATAGTGTGAAAATAAAAGCTTGTAATAATCCAACTAACAATTCGAGTATCGACATAATTATAACCAATACTATTGTAACTGGGGCAAAAGCGATACTCTTAAGTATAAATATCATTGATATTAAACTCAATATAATGATATGCCCTGCGGTAATATTGGCAAATAATCGAATCATCAAAGCAAAAGGTTTTGTGAAAATTCCAATTAATTCAACTGGTACAAGTATTATACGAACCCATCCAGGTACGCCAGGAGGTGCGAAAATATGTGTCCAATAGGTTTTATTTCCACTTGCAAGTGTAACCACTAAAGTTAGTAAAGCTAAAACCATTGTAAAAGCAATATTACCTGTTAGGTTACTACCCCCTGGGAAAAAAGGGACTAATCCTAATAAATTGTTAATCCAAATAAAAAAGAAAAATGTTAATAACAGAGGTAAATATTTTTCTGCTTTCTCTTTGCCTAATAAATCTCTTGCAATATCATCTCGAACAAACATAACTATCGGCTCCATAACCG
This sequence comes from Bacteroidales bacterium, assembly GCA_038212305.1. Taxonomy (GTDB): domain Bacteria; phylum Bacteroidota; class Bacteroidia; order Bacteroidales; family Marinilabiliaceae; genus JBBQUP01. The sequence goes on along the minus strand of JBBQUP010000020.1, from coordinate 30,999 downwards.
ACTGGGCTCCTGATGGTTTTTGCATTTCATGCCGATATTTTTTAGCTATTGAAATGAATAGTAAAAGTAATAATGCAGCACTTAACCACAATGTAATCACATTACGCGTTATTGAAATATCAAATGGTTTTATGTTGGTTGGATGATTTTCGGCATTTATTTCCAATGCTCCTGATGCATCAGATATATATATTTTCTCGTGATAAAGTTTAAAATAGGTATCCTTATTCAAAACTACTTTCTCTCCATGCGCAAAATCAGATGACCAAAATAAAAATAAGTTTGACTTATGGATTAAAATAATTGGTAATGGAATGCATATTTCATGTTTAACGCCATCCTTATGATATGAAATAAGCGGCCATGAATGCATATCTGAGATGTGATGCATAATCATTTCCATGGCATTAAATTCATTGGATGCATTCTCGGAAGTCTTCTCTTCTGCAAATCCATTTAATGAGAAAAATCCTATTAGCACAAACAAACACCAACGTTTCATATGGCGATGAAATAATTTCTGCATGTATTAAAAATAATATCTTAAATTAACATTTCATTTTTAAAATACCAATAGTTTGTCCTACGGATTTAAAAAAAAATAGTTTGAGAATTAATCTATGCTCTACTTTGCCTAATCTCTTTCATATTTAATAACACATCGCTCACTAAATAAATGGCGTAGCTCACTAAAAACATTCCTCCTACCTGATTGTTCCGAATTTCGATATTTTTTGCGAAAATAATTAGTAAAATAAATAAAAAGATAAATTTCAAAGAAACTCCTACTAAATAGGATTGTCCAATAGTGAGTTTATAAAAATATCTCAATAAAACCCCTATTATTTTAGATACAAGAAATATCAGCAATAATAGTAATTGACCAACTATTACAATGAACTCTTGAATATCAAAAAATAATACCAAAGCTATCCCAGTAATTAATCCTACTGAGACCATATTAATTAGATAGACTAAGAGCCTATGAAACCACTTTTTCAGTTTTTCTTAATTTCGTCTTTCACAATTTGCTGAGAAGTTGCTCCCGTATTGGTAGTCATTTGACAATTACCAGTAAAGAGTGCGCCTGGTTCTATTGAAAGCTTGCCAATATGCATATCACCATTGATTTTACAAGTGCCTTTTAGTGATAAAAGTTCAGTAACCACGATTTTTCCGGTTAAATTACCTGACAATTCAGCATTAACGCAATGAACCTCGCCTTTAACCATACCATTACCGCCTATTACCACTTTACCTTTTGAAATAATATTCCCTTCGATTATTCCATCGATTCGAATATCACCATTGGTTTCAACATTCCCGATAATTTTAGTACCAGGCCCAATCATATTTGGGAGTTTATTTTCGACTTCGAAAGTTTTTGCCATTGGATTCATCATTTTTGAATTTTTACGAATTTATTAATAATATTTCAGGCAAAAAAAGAATTTGCTAAACATTTACCAAAGCACGCAGTTTCTCCATCTGTACATTTTTATTAACCTGGCGAAGACGACGTGCAGAATTGGTATAATATCGATGATTTAATATGAACTCATATTGAAGCTTTTCCCACTCATTCTGAGAGTATTCCTCTTTTAATGCTGATTTTTCGAGATATAAATTTGATGCTAATATCATATAATCTGATCGACCCAAATAATCTAAATCAGCATCTATTAAAACCATTTGAATTAATGAATCAGGTTCAATTCCTTTTTTAGTCACTTCAATTAAATTACTGATGCATTCTATTTGAGATTCGGAATACTTATACTTTGGCAATACTTCCCTTGCAATTAACTTACTATTTTCTTCATGGTTTTCGCACTGAAATAAAAACCCTGTATCATGAAGCAATGCTGCAGTTTTTACAAGTAATAACTCTTCATCGGTTAATTTTTCCGCTCTTCCTAAAATTTCAACACGAGTAACTACGTCAATGGTATGATTTACATTATGATAATACAGCTCAGAAGGTAATTCGGTTCGTAGACGATCTAAAATAAATTCCTCTAAATCACCGAATCTTAAATGTTGCAATCGGATATTAAAAATATCATTTGGTATCAATCCATCGCCGTTAATAGATAATTCGGGTCGAATGCTTTTTACAAAATACATATCGGTTTCGCCTTTATATTTGATGGGCATTTTTCCTCGATACTGACAAACAAATAAATCCTTTACGTATTGATAAGTAACTCCAGTAATATTTACCTCCCCTGCAATTCCTGAAGATTCCATTCTAGAAGCAATGTTTACAGTATCTCCCCAAATATCAAATGCTATTTTCTTCCGACCTATCATTCCAGAAACCACGGAACCAGTATGAATCCCAATACGTAATTCCCATACTTGCGTTTTCTCATTAACCAGAGGATGCACTAAGTTTTTCATGAAATGCTGCATCTCTAAAGCAGCTAAAACCACTTCTACTGGATTTGTTCGATTCTTCAAAGGAATTCCTCCAGCACACATGTAGGCATCACCTATTGTTTTTATTTTTTCGATTCCGTATTTTTCAACCGCTTCATCAAATCGAAAAAAAAGTTTATCTAACTCATCAATTAACAGTTCAGGGTTAATAAGCTCCACAATTTTAGTGAATCCCTGAATGTCGGCAAATAACACGGTTACCTGCTCATGTTTCTTAGTATAGGTTTTGTGAGGAACATTAGTTGCTAATACAATTTCTTTGGTTTGAATACCATCTCTTAACTCCTTAATTTTATATTCCTTAACTATCTCTTGGCGTATTTCTTTTTTTATCTTCATTACCAGTTTTCTTTTAAACACACCAAAAAAATAGTATATCCCAATGAAGAGAAGAATTACCACCCCAACAATTACGCCTAGCATTTCGATTGAAATCATAAATAAAAATTAATCACAGCTTATATAAATATATTAAAACGATTAGCATTCTGCAAACACAAACACCTATTGGGTACAACAAAAGCAATCAAGTTATCAAGAAACTTGAAAATAAATCTCAAAATTACCAACAAAAATTATGTGCTACAAAACCTATTTAACCCACTCAAACCGTTGTGCTACAATTCATTTAAGGTTACCATCATTAAAATAAAAAAGCGAACAATTAATAATATTAAATATTAAAATGCTTGGTATTATTATCAAATGTAGTATATTTATTGCTTAAACGAACATAGTTACAGATACAAACCTATGGAAACAGGCAATTTTAAAATAATTGTTCCGTATGATTTTACGGATATTTCCGATTTTGCAGTGTCACATGCAATCAATTATTCTACAATATTAAAAACTGGGATAACGCTTCTTCATATAGTCAAAAAAGAGACTGAAATTGAAGAATTCACAGAAAAAATTCAAGCTGTAGCCAATAACATTACTAAAAATCATGATGTTAAAGTTACAACAGTGATTCAAGAAGGATCCATCTTTAAAACCATATCAGAAGTTACTGAAGAGATGAATTCGATGCTTGTTGTAATGGGGACGCATGGCATGAAAGGGTTACAAAAACTAACAGGCAGTTGGGCTTTAAAAGTAATTGTTGGATCAAGAACGCCATTTATTGTTGTTCAAGCTCCACCTAAATCTAAAAGCATTTCTAAAGTTGTTTTTCCTGTTGATTTTAAATCTGAAAGTAAAGAAAAACTTAAATGGGTCGAATTTGTATCTACCTATTTTAAAATAAAAACTCATCTCTTATCAAATGCTTCTAAAGATGGAGCCATTGATAACCGCACCAAAGCCAATGTGGTTTTTAGTCGTAAATATTTAGATGATAAAAATATTGATTATGAATTGGCAATTGTCGAAGGAAGTGGTTCGTTTTCACAAGAAACGATAAACTATTCGCGAAAAATTGATGCTGATTTAATTATAGTGATGACTACCAGAGATATTGCTTTTCATGATTATGTATTGGGAGCTCAGGAACAGTACACAATTGCTAATGATGCAAAGATTCCAGTTCTGGTGGTTAATCCACGAACTGATTTAATGAAATATGGTTATGGTGCAATTGGATAACAATTACATTTTTATAAAAACTGAAAGCCGTCATTAAATCACTTGACGGCTTTTTTATTAAAATATAGTTTTTAAACAACAATTACATGAAGCTTATTTTTGCTACAAACAACAATCATAAATTACATGAGATTAATGAAATTATTCCTTCAAGTATTTCAATCCTAAGTCTTAACGATTGTAATATTATAGAGGATATCCCTGAAACAGGTGATACTTTAAATGATAATGCACTCCAAAAAGCTCGCTTTATCTATTCCAAAACTCAAACAAATTGTTTTGCTGATGATACAGGATTAGAAATTGAAGCACTGAATATGGAGCCTGGAGTTTACTCTGCCCGATACGCTGGACCAGAAAGAGATTCTGTTAAAAACATGTTAAAAGTTTTATTTTCGCTTCAGAATAATAATAACAGAAAAGCTCAGTTTAGAACAGTAATAGCTTTAATTGTTGATAACAATGAATACTTATTTGAAGGAATTGTAAAAGGAGAAATTGCCTTTGAACCAAAAGGATTTAATGGTTTTGGCTATGACCCAATATTTATTCCATATGGATATTCAAAATCATTTTCAGAACTTGATTCATCGATAAAGAACAAAATTAGTCATAGAGCTTTAGCTGTTAAAAAACTTATAGATCATCTGAATTCACTTGTTTAATCTAGAGAATCGTTGTATTATTATTTTAATTAATTACGTCAGGTATGATATCAAAAAAAACAAGAGTGAGTATTCAAATGTTCTTAATTGGATTTATTTTTTTAATTCCTCAGTTCATATACTCACAACAAAAAATTGGAGATTGGACAGACCATTTATCCTTCCAAAATTGTACTGATGTAAATGTTACCTCAAAATTTATAATTGGAGTTAGTAATTCAGGGTTTTTCCGAATTGATAAAGAGACTTATTCTATTGAAAAATTCACAAAGGTCAATGGACTTTCTGATATAGATATTTCATCCATTTATGTTATAAATGATACCAAATACATTATAGGTTACCAAAATGGTAATATTGATATTTTTGACAATAGTAAGATCACAAATATCGCTGATTTAAAAAACTCAAATATTTCTGGAGGCAAAACAATTTACAATATAACATCCTATGGTTCAAAAGCTTATTTAGCAACTTTTTTTGGAATTATTGTATTAGATTTAAACAAATTAGAAATCAGCGATACCTACTTGATTGGGGATTTAGGTGGAAACTTAACTATTAACAACATAACTATATTTAATGATACAATATACTGCGCCACTGCTCAAGGGCTAAAAACAGCTCCAATTAGCAGCAAGGCATTATCCTTTTATGATACATGGGAACTCAAATCACCTGACACAAAAAATATTAACTCAATTTTGAGTTTTAACAATCAGTTGGTTGCAGTCCGCTCAATTTCTGCATCTTCATCAGAGTTTTTAAGTATAAAAAATAACGTTTGGACTAATTTAGATACCATCTCCAACTTTAAAAAAATAAAAACAAATACGAGCCAGCTCATTCTAACGACGAGCTCATCTATAAAAATATATAATCAAGATCTTCAGCTAGTAAGAACTAAAACAAAATATAATTTCACGCCACAAATTTCACCTAGTTTTACATCCGCTTATAAAATAGAAAATGAAGATCTCTGCATTTCAGATGCTGCGAGTGGTTTAGTTATATCGCCTTTAAATGGTACAGATAGAATTGCTATCCCCAATGGTCCATATACCAATTACTGCAGAAACCTTTTGATGACCAAAAATTACTTATATGTTTCCCCTGGAAGGTTAGATAATACTTGGAATAATACTGGAACAGTATCACATGTTTCAATCTACAATAATAATAACTGGCAAGCTGCTACTATAAATAATACACCCCTTTTTAATAATACTCATGATATTATTACTGCAATAGCTGATTCTAAAATTCCTGATCGTGTTTATTTTGCATCCTATGGTAATGGCATTTTTGAAATGGATACCCTTAAAGTAAAAAAACAATATAATTATACCAATAGCGGTATTCAAAATATTAATGGATGGTGGAATTATAATAGAGTTGGTGGTGGTGCTTGCGATAAAGATGGAAATTTATTTTTAAGCAATTCGATGGTTAAAAATGGTATTGTTGTGAAACCTAAGGATGCTAAAGATTCAGTAGATTGGATTCAATATAATTATGAATCAACTAGTTTTGTTGCTACTTTAGGAGATATGTTAATTGACAGAAACAATTATAAATGGTTAATAATTCCACGTGCTTCATTAGCTGGATTATTTGTTTTTGATACGAATAATACACTTAAAAATCAAGCCGATGACCGATATCGTGGCCCTATTAATCCAGCTCTAGAATCAGATAAAAGAAATAAAGGGCAGCTGAAATTATGGGATGAAGATGGCGAAGAAATAACAACCAAGATATTTTCAATAGCTGAAGATAAATCGGGATATTTGTGGATAGGTACCGATAAAAGTGTATTGGTTTATTATCGACCATGGGCAGTATTTGATGACCCAAAACCAATTTTTAATAAAATAAAAATTCCTAGAGATGATGGGACTAAATATGCGGATATATTATTAGATAACCAGTCCATAACTGCCATTGCTGTTGATGCAGCTAATCGGAAATGGTTAGGAACCGAATCATCTGGTATTTTTTTAGTATCTGAAGATGGAACAAAAACCATTGAGCATTTTAATGTAGATAACAGTCCCTTAATTTCCAATTCAATAAGCAGCATAGCAATACAACCCAAAACAGGTGTTGTTTATATTGGTACTGATAAAGGAATTGTTTCATATAAAGGGACTGCTGTTGATCCGGAAAAGACCTTCCAACAGATAAATATTTATCCAAATCCTGTAAAAGAAAATTACAATGGTCCAATAACAATTACTGGATTGGTTAATGATACAGACATAAAAATCGCATCGTTAAGTGGCAAGATTGTTTGGGAATCTCAATCATTAGGTGGACAAGCGATATGGAACGGTAAAAACACTGATGGACAAAATGTTGCAAGTGGAGTTTATCTTGTTTTTGCTAACTCAAAAGATGGCTCAGATGTTCAGGTTGGAAAAATTCTAATAATAAAATCAAAATAATTACTACACACATATTAACTTAATTAGTATGATGAAAAAAATTACAATTGCGAGTACCATCATCATTTTAATTTTAGTTGTTGTATTAATTTTTTCTCATTTCAAGAATTTAAAACCCTTTGATTCTAGTCTTCTATACAATTCTATATCATCAGCTTCCTCAGTAATAATTGAGTACGAAGATATTGAATCTGTATCTGCTCAAACCAATAAATATGGCACTCTACTGAATTCAATTGCAATAAATGATTGGTTAGAAACCTGGGTTGCATTTTTTGACACCCTAAAAACCAATGATAATCCATTTGAAATCTCTCAGAAAAATATATTTAACAGACCATTTTATCAATCTCTTAATTCCATAAACGATAGTATTTTCACCGTTTTTCATTTTCCTCTGCTTAATCAGTCTGAAGTAAATTTTGTACGCAAATTCCTTTTATCAAATAGCCCAACCTGTACAATCGAATCTGTATTAAATTTTAATGATATAAAAATTAGCAATTGCCTTTATAACAAATTATATAAAAAGTTTTCAGTAGCTATTTATAATGGAGTGATGCTAATTTCAGATAAACCAAAATCAATAATTGGCTTAATAAATCAACTTAGTACAGTACCAAATATTTTACAAGAGCCTGTTTTTATAAGTTTACAAAAAACATCATCCAACCTTGCTCCCATTCACTTATATCTGAATCTTTCTAAGATAAATACCCTTTATAAAGGATGTTTGAATGAGAATAACCCAATATCCTCAAATTTTATTAAATCACTCGGTGATTGGGTCGAATTAGATGTAAACCTAAGTGCATCAAATATTTTATTGAATGGCTTTATTGCTCAAAAGAATAGTTTTATCGATACTCTGTTTAATGAAATTAAGCCGACTAATAGTCGATTAACCGAATTATTTCCATCACAAACTAACTTTTTTATCCTTTATAATTTTGGGAATGAAAAAGATGTTGCTTTAAGTAATTTCAAATTAACCTTCCCAAGCGATTCTGTTACAAATAAATCACTGAACCCATTTTGGGGAAATGAGATGGCTCTCCTAAATTTAGAACAAAACCACCAGGTGAATAATAATTTACTCATTATTAAAACAGAGAGTCAAACAAATTCATGGGATCAAATTTCGAAACTAATAGACCCTAAAACAATTATTAAACCTCATAAAATCTATAAACCCGATGCTGATATTCAATTCCCTATTTACAATATCCAAGCTTTAAATTCATATCTACAACCATTGAATAAGCTATTTCCATTTGTTCCTCATAAATATCTTGCCTACTATAAAAACTATATGATTATTTCGGATTCTACGGAATTTATAGATTCATTCTTATATTCAAATTTGCTCAATAATAACATTCATACTTCGCCTCCTTTTATCGATTATCTTAAAAATGTTCAAGTAAACGATAACATACATGTTTTTTTGTCATCGCATTATATTACCAGTTTTATAAAACCACATCTAAATTCAGAGTCAATAATTACACTTGAAAAGGCAAAATCAAAAATCCATGACTTCTATGGAATAGGTATTCAGTTAACCCATCAATCTCAATCACTTTATTCAAATCTATTAATACAATACTCTCCTAATTCAAGTAGTCAGCCAAAAACAATATGGCAAAGTAAATTGGATACCATGGTTTATATGAAACCACTCTTTATTGAAAACCATATAAATGGCGAAACAGAAATATTTGTACAGGATGTTAATAATACACTATACTTAATAAACAATTCGGGGCGCATTTTATGGAAAAAGCCAATAGAAGCAACCATAATTGGAGAACCTGTTCAAATAGATTTTTACAATAATGGAAAATACCAATATGCATTCAATACTGCTCAAAAAATTCATATTATTGATAGAAATGGAAACTATGTTGAGAATTATCCAATAAAATTTCCAACTCCTGCAACAAATAGCATCTCCATTTTTGATTATGATAACAATAAAGCATATCGTTTTTTTGTAGCACTAAGTAATAACAAAATTTTAGTAACCAATAAACATGGCAAACGACTACCCGACTGGGTATTCAATGAAACTGAAAGTAGAGTGATACAACCTATTAAGTACGTTTCAGAAGCTGGTAAAGATTATATTATTGTTGTTGATAGCTTAAACATATATATCGTAAATCGTAAAGGAATTACACGCACAAAACCACAAAGCCTAGTTGCAGTTTCCTGTTCCTCTGGGGTTTATCCATTATTTGGAGATGGCCGTACTGCAAAATTGGTATTCTTTAACGAAAATAATTCGCTTCAATACATGACAGTAAGTGATGGGCAAATACATGAAACAAGCATTGTGCTAAATGAAAAACCCATATTTTTTAAACCTATTGATAGTCAAAGTAATACTTTTGCTTACTTAACCTCCAATACGCTAGGATTGATACGTAACGATGAAATTGTTTGGAAAAATTCATTTCAAAATTCTTTAAATACTTCCATTGATATTTACAACTTCTCTTTAAACACTCAAAAAATTGGTGTTTATGATAAGAACAACAAAATATACTTATTTAATATAGATGGGTCCACTTATGCAGGATTTCCATTAACTGGAACATCGAGATATAGTATTGGCTTTTTATCTCCAAACTCAACGGAATTTAATTTAATTGTTGGTGGATTGAACAATTTTATTTACAACTACCGCGTTAAGTAGTGTACTATGAATTCGGTTATCCGATTAATATTACAAGTCATCAACAATAAGTAGGAGATCATGTAATTTTAACTAACCTGCTTAAGAGATGCTTTACCTTTGAATAAATAACATAGGATTGCATCAACCACTTATAAATCTGCTTTATACTGCATCTCAATATTTGATACTAACACAATGGATTTTAAAAATATTGGTGGTTGTGCTATCCAGAAATAATTGTAAATGAAAAAGTGGTGGTTCGCTTTCGTTGTTCCTTTAATTCTTTATTCTTGTGGTTTAAAGAGTCCTTCCATTTCAATAATGACTTTAAATACAAGTATAGAAACAAACAAAGACTCTTTACAAAACTGGGACAATAAATTGCCTTTAATAACCTGGATAATTAAAAAAAAATCTCCAAATATTATTGGGTTTCAAGAGGTAGAAAAAAGACAGTTGGTTTCTCTTACTTATGAGCTATCTCAATATGCATGTGTTGGTGAAGAGCTCCTTAGTCAAGATATACCTAATGAATACAATCCAATATTTTTCCGAAAAGATTTGTTTTCACTTATTGCTAAATCCCAATTTTGGTTATCTGAAACTACTGAAATTACAAAGAGCATTGGTTTGGATGAAAATTATCCTCGTTTTGTTACTTGGGTAAAACTTAAAAATAATAAAACCGGTCATATTTTCTTTGTATTTAATACTCATTTCTCATACAATAGTCGAGTGGCCAGCGAGAACAGTGCAAATTTATTATTAAAAAAAATTAAACTCATTGCTGATAATGCGCCCGTAATTTTAACTGGTGATTTTAATTTTATCTCAAATAATCTTACCTACAAAATAATCACCGAGAGTAATAAATTATACTACCCATTAACTGATACCGAGCATATTTCAGCATCCCTGCCCAAAGGTGGTAATAATAAAACCGAAGAAAAATCTGATTATATTTTTGTAAATGACTATTTTGGAGTTCGTTCTCATACAACATATCCTTTTAGAAAAGATAGTATTTGTAATTCTAGCCACTTTCCATTAATAGTAAATTTATTTTTTGACTTACAAAAAACAATTACTAAAGGCAAAAAAGAGATATCACCTATTACGAATTAGAATTAAGAGTTGATATTATTGCCACGAAGTGGCTAAACATTGATAACCGTGGGTGGCTCACGGAAAAAACCAGAAGTACTATCAGCCACGAAGTGGTTGAATATTAAAATTGATGTTCAGCCCTTAATTCGCATTACGAATTAGAGTTTACTTTAAAACTGATTTTGTATTTACTACTACTCATTGGCATTAACCAGCTTGTATAGTTTATCAGATCTTCGAATTAATTCGGGAACTAGCATCGAAAATTTTTCGCCTTTTATCGTTTCATTTACCGTAACTAAATCAACTCGAATTTCCTCGACTTTAAACTGCAAAACTCCAGTTGTTGGACCAGTAATTAAAACCTCATCGCCAATTTTTAGCGAATGTGTCTCCATTAAAAATTCTGCGACACCTAATTTTGGAAAATAATTAGTTCCTTTTCCTATGTAAACCTTCTTTTGTGTTGCTTGAGAACCATACACATCAGTCCACTCACCAAGTTTTTGACCTAAGTAATAACCATCCCAAAAACCCCGATTAAACACCGAAGACAATCGTTTATCCCAAAGGGCAATTTTCTCTGAGCCATAGGTACCATCTATTATTGTATCAATAGCTTCGCCATAGCACTCAACTACTGTTTTAACATATTCGGCTGAGCGAGCACGTCCTTCTATTTTTAGAACTCGAACACCAGCATCGAGAACTTTATTTAAAAAATGAATGGTTTTTAAATCTTTTGGCGACATGATGTACTCATTGTCGATTTCCAATTCATTCCCCGTTTCTTTATCGCGAACTACATAGCTACGCCGGCATCCTTGTAAGCAACCCCCTTTATTGGCAGAGTAATTATATTGATGTAAACTAATATAACATTTCCCTGATACAGCCATACACAAAGCTCCATGTACAAACATCTCAATCTTTAACAATCCTCCGTTTGGACCCTTAATTTGCTCCTTGCCAATTGCTTTGAAAATAACATTTACCTGATCCATGTTTAGTTCGCGTGCCAAAACCACCACATCAGCAAATTTGCTGTAAAACTTAACCGTTTCGATATTTGAAATATTGACTTGAGTTGAGATATGCACTTCAACTCCAATTGATGAGGCATAATGAATGGCAGCTTGATCGGCAGCTATAATGGCAGTAACATTAGATTGTTTGGCGGCATCAATAATCTGACGCATAATAGGTAAATCCTCATCATACAAAACAGAATTCACTGTCAGATAGGTTTTTACCTCTTTTTCCGAGGCAATAGCAACTATTTCGTGTAGATCGTTAATAGTAAAATTAGCTGAACTTCGAGCACGCATATTCAATTGCTCCACGCCAAAATAAACCGAATCGCCACCAGCTTGAATAGCTGCTGCCAGCGATTCATAAGAACCTACAGGAGCCATAATTTCAAAATCACTTCGCTTCATTTTCTCCCCTACTTGTTTTTATGGTCGATAGATAACAATTGCAAAATGGCTTTTCCTTCTAGCATTGCATTGTCAGTACTATCACCTTCAAATTCCATGAACTTATTTAATTGAGTATTAAAAATTTGAAAATGATTCTCATCAATAAAACCAAAACCATCATTAAATGTATAAAAGGCATACCCTTTAACCGAAGGATTTAATAGATTTTTACTGTAAACAAATGAATCGTCTGCAATGCTTAGTTGGTTTAGCAAAGTTGAAACAACATCTGTTTGACATCCAATTTTCGAAACTATTGTATCAGAAACAGCCAAAGCGCCTCCAGTCCAAAGCAACGGTATGTGATTAAACGATTTCATATTTTGCATGAGCTTTTTGGGACCTGTAACGCCATGATCAGCCATCAAAACAAATAACGTGTTATCCCACAATCCCTCTTTTTTAACTTCTTGAAAAAACCATCCCAACCATTTATCGGTATAGGCAATCGAATTATAATAATCATCAGCGAACATTCGATCCATTGGCACAATAAATGGCTCATGACTGCTTAGCGTAAAATAAAATTGAAGAAATGGTTGTTTAGCCGTTTTCATCTCTTCAATCAAACGATGAAAAGTAAACTCATCATGAACTCCCCATTTTTCGCCACGTTCACTTCGTGGGAAATCATCAATAGAAATAATTTTTTTAAAACCCGCCTGTACAGCAAACGAATTCATGTTTTTAAACTTTATATCACCTCCATACATAAAGGTTAAATCGTTATAACCCGCCTCAATTAATTTACGAGGCATAAAAGCTAAGTGCTGTGTTTTTTGAGGGTATTGAATAATGCTATAGGTTGGCAATACTTGATATCCGGCAATTGCAGCTGTTATTCCCTTATCAGATCGATTACTGGCTGAATAAACTTGATCGAAAAAAATACCTTCGGGAATCAATTTATTCAGCTCAGGTGTTACAGCTTCACCTCCTAAACGTTCAATTGTTTGTGATGAGAAACTTTCTAAAAGAATAAATACAATGTTCGGACGATTAGTTTTTAAAACAGGTGTAATGGTATCGTTTTTTGCTCTTAATTGTTTATATAATTCTATTGCCTTTTCATTATCCATGAAAGCGTATGTATACAAAAGTTCGTTGTGGCGCTTGTATGAATACCCTAGGTTAAAAACCGGATTAATTGCTGCTTGATTAGCAAATTGATAATCGCTAAAATAAGCAACTCCGGTATTTATAGGTGCAACTCCGAAACTACCTCGAATTGGCAATATCATTAATCCCAATAGCAACAAGCCCCATGCAGTATAAATTAAACGTGATTTTGAGTTGTATATTTTTCGACTGCTTTTCACTTTACAAAAAAACCAACGACTAAAAATCCATTGAGCCAAATAAATGATAAAAAGAATAATCAGTGGATAAATGACAATTTCAAACCATCTTAATGAATTCAGAATAAAAAATGGTCTGTCCAAAAAACTAATAGCCTCAGAGTCAATATGCTTAGCCCAATAACTATATAAAATGGTATCTACATACAATATTACAGTTACGATAGAAATAAAAACTGTTTGCAATACAGCGTGAAGTTTATAAGAATACTGTTTTACTACTATTAAACTAATAAGTTGTATCAAGATAAAAAAAGCAATAATGTATCCTGCAATTGCTAAATCAAGCCGAAACCCATAGAAAAACGAAGCCAATTGCGTTTGAATAGGAACATCAACCCCATAACTACGATTAAGGATTAGAAAAATCAATCGGAAAAATGCAAAAAACAGAATCCAGTAAACAAATTGCTTTGAAAGAATGCCAATTAACTTTTTCATTATTAAGTATTTAATTTCAAAACAATGTCAAAAATACAACTTTTAGTTACTTTTAATTTTGGATAATAAATACCGCTCGATATTATCAATCATATATGAAACTGAAAACTCATTTTCGACTGCCCTTTTAGCTTCATCAACAAATGAAGTCCCAACTTTGTCGGTTAAAAATGATTGAATAGCATTAAACAGTGCTGCACTGTCTTTGGGTGGAACGAGCTCTCCGGTAATACCATTTTTGATTAGCTCTTTAGTGCCATTAACATTGGTGGCAATAACAGGTACACCTGCAATCATTGCTTCTAAAATAACATTAGGCATTCCCTCATACAATGAAGGTAAAACAAATAAATCAGCGCCACTTAATAATGCATGGGTATTTGTAACAAAACCTAAAAGAAAAACTCTGTTTTCTAATCCATGCTTTTTAATATACGATTGCATCGACGATCTCTCTCGTCCTTCACCAGCAATAAAGAAGTAAGCTTTATCATTAATCTGACATATTTTTCGCGCAGCATCCAGCAAATAAGAATAGCCTTTTTGTGCACTATATCTTCCTATTGAGAGTATAATTTGAGGAGCCTCAATTGAAGATGGAATATGTGAACTAAAATCATATGAGCTGTTGTTGTTGAGATCTAGTTCAACACCATTGTATATTACCTTTACAAATTCATCATCCCACCATCCATATGAATCGTACTCCGATTTTATACTATAAGTATTGGTGATCATGCCATCGCACAATGGTGCAAAACTAAGTCTATATTTTAGATTTCTTTTTATGAGTTGAACACCTTGCCGACTAATTACGATGGGTTTACTCATAAACATTTTAACTAAACCCGACAATCTTACGTCACGATTTTGACAACCAATAATAACATCAATAGACTGATTTTTAACAAATTGAAATAGCTTAGTAAAACCCAATAAACTAAAATCGGAATGAATTGGAATAATAACAGTAGGTATATGACTATCTGTGGCTTTGTGATAGAGCATCGAATTTTTTTTACACCCAATCACAACTTTATGCCCGCGCTCAATTAAACCGCTGGCAGCCAACAACATCCATTTTTCACCACCACCCCACTTTTTTTTACCAATAGAGTTTAATAGAAGTATATTCACCGAACAATTAGTTATTTTTTATACAAAAAGTAAAATAAAGCATTTTTTTTCTGCTTTCAACCTCATATTTCTAAAAGAAACAAAGGTAAAAATTAAGAACAATTTACATGAGAATTGGCATAAATTAATGAATAAAAGATTTTCAATTCTAAAGACATAAAATTCTTCACTTTTTTCACTCATTAAAAATTTTGAAAACTTTCAATCGAACCATCTGAGCTCAATCTTAATAATGACTTATCTGAAAAATAACTACTTTCATGCTAAACTTATTTCTCTTTTCAAAAATTATAATTCTATTCATTTACTGTTATTGTTTGATTAAATTTACAAATTACAGAAATACCAAAAGCTATCGAATATTAAAAATTCAATACTTATGAATATATTAATTGCTAGTTACAGCACTATACCAGCTATTTTATATGGAGGCACAGAACGAGTTATTTGGGATTTGGGTAACGAACTATCTCAAATGGGGCATTCTATAACCTTTTTAGTTAATAAAGAATCATATTGTTCGTTCGCTAAGGTAATTGCAATTGACAATACAAAATTAATTAACCAACAAATTCCTAATGATATTGAAATCGTCCATTTAAATTTTCAACCATCAGAGACAATTCATAAACCTTATGTTGTAACACAACATGGAAATACTAGTTCTCCGGAAATAAAGCTTGATAAAAACACCATTTTTGTATCAAAAAATCATGCCATTAGACATGGATCTAGCTCGTTTATATACAATGGTTTAAATTGGAATACATATGAAAAAATAGATTTAAATAGTACCCGAAAATACTTTCATTTTCTAGCAAAAGCAGCATGGAGATTAAAAAATGTAACTGGCGCTATAAAAATTGCAAGAGGAGCTAATCAAAAACTCAAAGTACTTGGTGGAAATAGATTAAATGTTAAGATGGGATTTAGATTTACACCTTATCCATCAATTTCATTTCTTAGAATGGCAAACAATGAACAAAAAGGAAAAATTATGAATCTATCCAAAGGCCTAATATTTCCTGTTTTATGGCATGAGCCTTTTGGATTAGCTATTATTGAAAGTTTATATTATGGATGTCCAGTATTTGCAACTCCATATGGATCATTGCCTGAGTTAGTTACTGATGATACCGGATTTTTGTCTACATCACAAAATGAATTAACAAAAGCCATTCAAAGCATTAACCAATACTCAAAAATACACTGTCATGATTATGCACAAGATCTTTTTAATTCAAGACTGATGGCTGAGCGTTATTTACAAAAATATGAATCAGTTCTAAATGGCAATTTTTTAAATTCCACAGAACCTCATCTTCTTGAAATTCAAAAAGAAAAATTTTTACCACTTAACAAGTGATTTTCTATGCTAATATCAGGTTTTACAATGGTAAAAAATGCGGAAAAATTGTACTATCCGCTAAAAGAATCTATTTTATCAATTTTACCTATCGTTGATGAATATATTATTGCTCTAGGTGATTGCGATGATGATGATGATACATTAAGAATGATACAAGAAATTAATAGCCCTAAAATAAAAATATTCAATACTAAATGGGATGTTAAAGAGTATGCAAAAGGCTCCATTTTGGCCCATCAAACAGACATTGCCAAAGAACAATGTTCCGGCAAATGGCTTTTTTATTTACAAGCTGATGAAGTAGTTCACGAAAAAGATTTAGAAACAATAGTTAGTACTTGCAAAAAGTACTCTGGTGATAATATGATAGAAGGATTACTCTTTAGATACATCCACTTTTGGGGTGATTATAATCATGCATTCACTAACAACCATGAATGGTATCGTAATGAGATCCGAATTGTTCGTAACCGACCAGAAATTCACTCTTGGCGCGATGCTCAAAGTTTTAGAGTTATTCCAAATTTTACAAAATCAAAATATCTAGAAAAGGAAGGAACCCGCAAATTAAATGTTGCACGAGTGAATGCTAAAATATATCATTACGGCTGGGTTCGTCCACCCAAACTAATGGGAAAAAAAATTACCAAATTCATAAATTGTTATAAAGAAACCACCGAGATCATTTCAGAAATAGAATATGGACCATTGGGCCGAATTCCTTTATTTACCGATTCCCATCCTAATATTATGCAATCAAAAATTAATGATTTCAACTGGAGCAAAGACTTAAATTATTCATCGATTAGGAAATCAAATGAACCTATACACAAACACGACAAATTAAAATACCGATTGCTCTCTAAAGTTGAACGTCTATTTTTTAAAAATGGGCTTTTTACATTCAAAAATTACACCCTCATTCGGAAGAAAAAAAATGAAAATACTATTTGATTCACATATTTTTGCCAATCAAAAAATTGGAGGTATTTCACGATATCATTACGAACTGGCAGCTGGATTACAAGCAAAAGGACATCAACCTTTTATTGCAGGTAAATTTATTAAAAACCACTATTTATTATCTAATAAACTACAGCACCAATGCTTTATTTCCGACACAAAAGCCATTTTTAGTGGCTTAAATTCGATTATAATAAAGTCGTATCTAAGAAAATCAAATAAATTTGATATTTTTCATCCAACTGATACCAGAGAATACTTACTAAAAAGCTTGCCTAAGAACAAACCAATGGTTTTCACCATTCACGATATGATACCTGAGTTATTGGATAATATCGACCCATTTGCCACTAGTAAGTACAAATTCGCCCAGCGTGCATCAAAAATTATTGCAGTTTCGGAAAATACAAAAAACGACATCATAAATATTTTTAATATCCCTTCTGAAAAGATTGATGTCATTTACCATGGTTCATCCCTATTTCCTGATCCCAAACAACATTCAAATTTAAAAATACCTCCCAAATACCTCCTATTCTTAGGAGGAAGATCGCGCTACAAAAATTTTTATTTCTTTGTTCAAGCCATTTCTCCATTGCTAAATTCTAACAAGAATTTATCTTTAGTATGTGCGGGAGGTAAGCCATTTACAGAAGTTGAAAAATCTCACATTAAAGAGTTATCAATTGAAAACCAAGTAATCTGCTATACACAATTATCCGATTCTGAATTAGCTTTTTTATACACGAATTCCCTTGCATTTATATTTCCCTCAATTTATGAAGGCTTTGGCATTCCCATTTTAGAAGCATGGGCATGTAAAACACCTGTGTTACTGAGTCAGGCCAGCTGTTTTCCTGAAATAGCTTCTGATGGAGCACTCTATTTCAATCCTCAAAATATTTCATCAATTCAGGAAACAATAAACTCAGTAATTTCAAACGATGAACTTCGAACGAATCTTATAAATATAGGTTTACAAAATCTAAAAAATTTCAATTGGAATAAAACGGTCAATCAAACCATTCAAACTTATCAATCAGTACTATAGTAAAATGCAAAAACCACTTATTTCTATTATAACAGTTGTTTTCAATAGTGTTTCGTTAATCGAACAAACAATTCAAAACATAATAAATCAAAGTTATAGTCATTTTGAATTTATTGTTATCGATGGTGGATCAACTGATGGAACCCTTTCAATTATTGAAAAATATAAAGAAGACATAACCCATTTGATTTCTGAAAAGGATACCGGCATTTATAATGCAATGAATAAGGGGGTTAAATTGTCAACTGCACACTACTGCTTGTTTTTAAATAGTGGAGATCTGCTAGCATCCACAGATACATTATCCATTATTTCAAAAGATCTTGAAAATGGTTCAAATGACATAGTCTACGGCGATGTAATTACCTTAAAAAGCAATGGTGAAAAATTTCTAAAATTAGCAGAATTGCCCTGTAACAAGCACCGAATGTATTTTTGCCATCAAAGTGCGTTTATTAAAACTAAATGTTTACGCAAATTCCCATATGATGAAAAATATAAAATGTCGGCTGATTTTAAATTTTTTAAAACCTGTTACCTTAATAATCTTAAATTCAAATACGTAAACATTCCAGTGGCTATTTACAATTTGTATGGAATTTCAAATTTAAGACGAATTGAAGGTTTAAAAGAAAATATTAAAATTATTATGGAAGCAGATAAAGGTTTTGAAAGAGTTCGATTAATATTTAGAATTCTACCTTCATATACTGCAAAGAATATTTCTAACCTTTTTAAACCAGTTAAATAGTAAAAATTAAATTACAAACTATTATAAATCCCCATTAACTGATTGGCAACGCTTTTTTCTTTGAATTTTTCGGCATGGAGTAAACCACTGTTTATCATTTTACTGCGTTTTTCCGAATCTGATAATACAACATGAATCGCTTCAATCATTTCATCAACACTTTGGGTATTAACATATATCGTATCCTTACCCCCAACTTCGCTTAAACATTTCGTTGACCCTGTTATTACTGGAGTTTTGCTATTTAGCGCTTCTAAAATTGGAATGCCAAAACCCTCATATATTGATGGATAAATAAATGCTGTAGCCAATTGATACAATGCAGGTAGATCTTCGGTAGGAACATTATGAAGAAAAACTACTTGTTTTTGCATTTGATGATCGCTAACGAATTTTTGCAATACCTCTACATAACTTGTCTTCCTCCCAATAATATAAAAAGGGACATCTATTTTACCCAAATGCATTGCTTGTAGGGTTTGGAGCGCATTTTTTCTTTTTTCAATGGTTCCAACAGTTAGCAAAAATTCTGAAGGGAGATTATACTTTTGTTGGATTGCCTGTCTATCTAAATCAGATATCAAAGTATAAAAACGAGTATCGCATCCTTGATAAACAGTTTCAATTTTCTTCTCATCAATTTTTAATAATTCTTTAATATCATCGGTGGTTTGCTCGCTAATAGATATAATTCGATCGGCCACACTGCAACTATGGGTTACTTTTTGCAAATATATTTTTCGATTGACCCAGCTAAACAATTCGGGATGTCGTAAGAAAATTAAATCATGTATGGTTACTAAACTTTTTATATTCGAGTTTTCAATCCCATAAGGCAATTCATGGCTTAATCCATGATACAAATTTAGGTTATCGTTTTTAAGTTGATTAACAATTGGAAATGAACGCCAGTACGATTTAAACAATTTATCAACCAAACGATTAGGAGTCACAATTGTGTTATTCTCTCCTACAGCTTTCTCATACTTTGTATTTACCGAAGGGCTATACAGATAGTAGTCATTTTCAGGTTCATAAATAGATAATGCTTTAACAATATTTCTGCTGTAATTTCCAAGTCCGCTTGAATTAAAGAAAAATCGCTTGGCATCAAATCCTATTTTCATGATATACAATTAGCTATCTTAAAAAAATTTACACAAAAATTAAACACTAACGGTAGTGTATCATTCAAAAGCAAAACTACATTTTAATTTCTATTTACGGTAATTTTGTTTGCAACTTCAATAGGTCGAATGTCAACAAGGCATTTCTTGTTTTCCTTTAATTTACATTTACTATTTCCTTCTTTAGTGCATGGTCGACAAGGCAAACTAATTTCTAGCACTTTAATTTTATCGCTCGATGGATAGCCAAATGCTGTTGGGCCAAGCAATGCAATACCATTGCGATTAAACAAATCGGCCGCATGTAAAAAACCGGTATCGTTACTAATTACAAATAAGCTGTGGTATATAACACAAAAGCTCTCCATCAAGTTTGTTTTTCCAGCTAAATTCAATACTCTACTAGGTGCAGCTGCTTTTATTTCATCGCAAAACAAATCGGTAGGACCACCTAAAAGCACAAAATTCAAATCAGTACGCAATGCAATTAATTGTTTCCAATGATCAATTGGCCAACGTTTCAACTCCCATGCAGCTGACGGTACCAGTGTTACCCAGTTTTTATTTTCCATTGGCTGAATTACCAACTCTTTAATCCGCTCCTCCATAGAAGTAGGAAAAACCCACTTATAAAATGATTCAGAAAAATTTTCAACCCCCACTTTTTGCAATGGCAGTCGAAACGAATTAAAAGTTAAGTTAGGTTGAGGAAATTTATTAATTCGGAATTGAAATAACAAAAAGCGTTTAAACCGTTCTTTATAACGTGTAATTATTTTTGGACGATGTTGTTTTACCAGCGGCGAACTAAAGAATAAAATCCATTTTAAAATATTGGATCGTATGTTTTGATGAGCATCATAAACTAGGTCAAATTTCTCTATTCGAATGGTTTGAGCCATTTTTAACCAACCGCTCATTCCTAACTTCCGATCAAATTCCCAAATCCGATCTATTCGCGGATCAATTTTTAATAACTGCGCCAAATCAGACCTTACTACCCAATGAAGCTCTGAGTCCGGAAATTTCTCCTTAATTCCTCCCACTACCGACATACATTGTATGATATCTCCTATTGAGCTAAGGCGTACAATTAGTATTTTCATAAATTACATAAAGGTTGCAGAATATTTACTCTCAATCAAATGTTCGTTTTACTAAGAAGCTGTTTAAATTTTATAGATGTCTAGTCTATAAAAACAAAACCCGGTCGATACCGGGTTTAAAGCTTTATTTTAGTTCTGAACCACGTTCTATTAAAATGGTAATTTCGTTTTGATTACACTCAACTACTCCTTCATCGCATTGAAATAAATTCTCACCTCCGTGTAATCCAATAACTCTTATAACACCTGGTTTAATTCCAGCTATTATTGGTGCGTGACCTCTTAATATCGAAAATGATCCTCCAGCACCGGGTATATGCACCAGTTCAATTTCTGAACGGAACAATATTTTTTGTGGAGTAACTATCTCTAAAAAGAGCTGTGTATTATGCTCCATATAATTGTTCTTTAATTATTTTTTAGCATTAGAGATCAACTGTCTTCCTTTTTCAATAGCCTCTTCAATGGTTCCAACCATATTAAACGCCGCTTCGGGATATTGATCCACATCGCCATTCATAATCATGTTGAAACCTTTTATCGTATCAACAATATCAACCAATGTTCCTTTAATTCCTGTAAATTGCTCAGCCACATGAAAAGGTTGAGATAAAAATCGTTGCACTCGTCGCGCTCGGTGAACAACCAATTTATCTTCTTCCGAAAGCTCTTCCATTCCCAAAATGGCAATAATATCTTGCAACTCCTTATATCGTTGTAGAATTTCCTTAACTTTTTGAGCTGTCCTATAATGCTCTTCACCTACCACATCGGGCGATAAAATACGCGATGTACTATCCAACGGATCAACCGATGGGTAAATTCCTAATTCAGCAATTTTTCGGCTTAACACTGTTGTGGCATCTAAGTGGGCAAATGTTGTAGCCGGAGCCGGATCGGTTAGGTCATCAGCAGGAACATAAACTGCTTGTACTGATGTAATTGAACCATGCTTGGTTGAAGTGATTCGTTCTTGTAAAGCACCCATCTCACTGGATAAGGTAGGCTGATAACCTACCGCAGAGGGCATACGTCCCAATAAGGCAGAAACTTCAGAACCTGCTTGAGTAAACCTGAAAATATTATCAACAAAAAGCAACACATCCCGTCCTTTTCCTGTTCCATCACCATCTCTAAAACTCTCGGCAATCGTAAGTCCCGATAAAGCAACACGAGCACGCGCTCCAGGAGGCTCGTTCATTTGACCAAACACCATAGTTACCTGAGATTTCTTTAAAGCTTCCATATCCACCTTACTTAAATCCCAGCCTCCTTTATCCATGCTCTCTTTAAAAGCCTCTCCATAATTAACAATTCCGGCTTCAATCATTTCACGAAGTAAATCATTACCCTCTCGCGTACGCTCACCTACGCCTGCAAAAACCGAAAGCCCATCATGGCCTTTAGCAATGTTATTAATCAGTTCTTGGATTAACACCGTTTTTCCTACACCGGCACCTCCAAACAATCCAATTTTTCCTCCTTTAGCATAAGGTTCAATTAAATCAATCACCTTAATACCGGTAAAAAGTATTTCGGTTTCAGTAGTTAAATCCTCAAACAAAGGTGCATCCTTATGTATGGGCAAGCCATTGATTATTGGAACATTTCCAATTCCATCTATCGCTTTTCCTACCACATTTAACAATCGCCCTTTAACTGCTTCGCCCGATGGCATAGTAATGGGTGATCCTAAACCAACTACATCCATGCCTCGCATTAAACCATCGGTAGCATCCATTGATATACATCGAATGGTACTTTCACCCAGATGTTGCTGGCATTCTATAATTATCTCTTCCCCATTATCACGGGTTATCATTAAGGCATCCAATATACTAGGTAATGCTAATACAGAATTTTCGAACGAAACATCCACTACAGGACCCACAATTTGAACTATTTTTCCAATGCTTTGACTCATCATTAATGAGATTTAAATATTATTAGTCGAAATACAGCTTGAGGATAACCTCTTTAAGTGCATTAAGTTAAGAAAAAATTCCTTTCAATTATCTCTTACAACTATTTTGCTTGCAAAATCCTTTAACTCTGATTTACAATCTTGATTTAGAGATATTTGATTCAGGTTTTCGATAGCCGCACTATAAAATTCTTGAATTTTATTTTTAACAAGATTGGGAATTCCAAGTTGATTATAAATATTGATCACCGATTGAATTTTAGTAAAATCATCCAAATTATCCAGCTCAAGTAGTTTATAAAGATCAGTTTTGAGTTTGTTGTTGGATGTTTGTATAGCATTAACCATTAAAAAAGTCTTTTTGTTTGCTAATATATCTCCTCCAATTGCTTTACCAAATTTATCAAGATCACCATAGGTATCTAAATAATCATCTTGCAATTGAAAAGCCATGCCTAAATTTTGGCCAAATAAATACATTTGCGCAGCATCAGTATCAGATGCACCTCCAATAATAGCTCCAATTTTAAATGATGCAGCTATTAAAACAGCCGTTTTCAATCGAATCATTTCTAAATAGTCAAATGGAGTTACATCTATTTGTTTTTCGAAATTCATATCAAACTGCTGTCCTTCACACACTTCCATCGCTGTTTGAAAAAATAAATCCATCACTTTAGATTGGTATTCGGCTGGCGTTTTTAATATAAGCAAACATGCTTTTATCATCATTGCATCGCCCGAAAGAATGGCTGTATTAACATCCCACTTGGTATGCACAGTTGGCATATTTCGTCGAATAGATGCCGAATCCATTATATCATCATGCAGCAATGTAAAATTATGAAATACTTCTAACGCCAAAGCTGCATTTAAAGCATTATCCCCATTCGTACCAAAATAATGACAAGTGGACAAACACAATGCGGGACGAATACGTTTACCGCCAATACCTAAAATATATCGAATTGGTTCATAAAGCTGTACTGGTGAATCCGATAAGTTAAGCTCAACTAAGGCCTGTTCAATTTTTTGCTGATAGGTTTGGATTATCGACATGCAATATCAGGTTAAATGGATTTTGTTTCTAAAGTTCGGATTTTGATTCTATTTTTAATTCATCTAGATCAATGTCTTCATCCTCATCATAAATCTGTAACAATGGCTCTTTAAATGACCGATTAGTTATCATTTTTTCCATAGTTAATAATATCGAAGGTAATATAATAAGGTTTGAAAATACGGCAATCAGTAACGTAAAGGCCACTAATGCACCCAAAGCTACTGTTCCTCCAAATTGTGATGTGCTAAAAATACCAAATCCAAAAAACAATATAATAGCTGTGTAAACCATGCTTACACCAGTTTCCTTTATTGCTAGTACAACAGCTGCACGAATACTCCAATTGGTTGCTCCCAATTCTTGTCGGTATTTGGATAAAAAATGTATGGTTCCATCAACCGAAATTCCAAATGCAATACTAAAAACCAATATGGTTGATGGCTTAATAGAAATGCCAAAATAACCCATTAACGCAGCGGTCAAGAGTAACGGAATAATATTAGGTATGAGAGAAACGATTACCATTCGTTTCGAATTAAACATGATAGCCATAAATATTGCAATTCCACCAATGGCCAATAATACGCTTAACATCAAATTTTTAATCAAATAACTTGTTCCTTTAAAAAAGATGACACTTCCTCCGGTAATTGATACCTTATATTGATCTGATGGAAATACTTCAACAACTTTCTCTCTAATCTTTTTATCCAACTCATCCATTTTGGTGGTGCCAATATCTTTCATTCGAAAACTTATTCGGGCAACTTGTTTGGTTGAATCAATGAATGATCGTATTAAATTATTTTGCGAGCTACCTCCTTTGGCAACATAACTAAGAATAAAATTACGTTCCTCGTTTGATGGAATAGTATAGTACTTTTCATTGCCATTGTAAAAAGCCTGCTTGGCAAATTTCACAACTTGTATTAACGATACAGGTTTCGATACTTCGTCGAAAGCATATAGCTCCTGTTCAAGCTGATCCATCTTTTTTAATGTCGAAGCGCGCAATACGCCATTCGGTTTTTTAGTGTCGATAACAATTTCTAAAGGCATTAAACCACTAAAATTATCTTCAAAAAATTTCAGATCTAAGTATAAGGGATTGTCATGTGGAACATCATCGAGCATATACCCCGTTGTTTTTATGCGAGCAATTCCAAAAATAGCTGCGACTAAAACTATAGCTGTAAAAATATATACTAACCGACGATAATTTAATGAAATTCGAACAATTTGATCAAGAACCCGATTTATGAATTGTCTATCGAGATGCTTAGTATATTTTTCTTCAGGAGGTGCTAAAAAACTAAATATAATTGGGATTAATAAAATCGAAATAATAAATATGCCCATAATATTAATCGAAGCCACTACACCAAACTCAACTAATATTTGACTACTGGTAAAAATAAAAGTTCCAAAGCCTAAAGCAGTGGTAACATTAGTCATAAAAGTAGCATTCCCAATTTTTTGTATAACTCGTTGCAACGACTTAATTTGATTCCCATGCCCACGATATTCCTGATGATATTTATTTAATAAAAAAACCGTATTTGGAATTCCAATTACAATCAGAAGAGGTGGAATCATCCCTGTTAATATGGTGATTTTATATCCGAACATGGCTTGAATTCCAAGTGCCCAAACAACCGAAACCCCTACTACAAGCATTGAGTAAAGAACCACCTTGAAGGATCGAAAAAACAGAAAAATAATTAGTGCCGTAACAAATAATGCTAAAAGAATAAACATGTTTAATTCTTTTTTTATCATCTCAGCCATTGACACTCTTATATATGGAAGTCCAGAATAATGAACTTTAATCCCGGATTCATTCTCATATTTACTACCAACTCCTTTAATCGAATTGAGTAATGCAACTCGGGCAGAACTCATTAAAATAGAATCGTTTATAGTAATTGCTAATAAATAAGCATCTTTTTCTGGATTATATAATAAATTTTTATAAAAAGGTAATGAAGTAAGTATGGCATGTAAAGAATCTAACTCCGCTTGATATTTAACTGTATCAGGAAAAATCGGATGAACTTCAAATCGCTTTTCGTTGGTGTTTTTATTCAAATTATAAGCTTGCCCTACTGAAACAACTGAGGTAACACCTTCAATAGATTTTAACTCTTTGCACAAACCTTGCCACTTGTCGAAATTCTTCAATTTAAAAAACCGTTCATTTTGAATACCCAAAACAATTAGATTTCCTTCGCTTCCAAATTTTTCAAGAAATGTTTCATACTCAATAAAAGTTGAATCATCTTTAGGCAATAATGACGAATAGGTGTATGACATTTCAATGTTCTGCGCCTGATAACCCATGAAAACCGTAATCAAACCCAAAATCACAAGCAGGGTAATTCTATTTCGAAGTATAGTTCGTGCAATCCAGATCCACATAATCAATTACTTTTGCATTCTTTAAGTATCAAGGAACTTGCGAAATTAGTATAAATTCTAATTAACCCAATAGGCATTCTACGATTACAAGTAATTCGAAAGTCAGATAAATTTTTATTTAAAGTTCTAAAATATTGCTATATAGGAAAGAAATGAACAACAAATAAACAATATTTGAGTCTAAAAGAAACCAAATACTATTATTTGCGTACCAAGCTACAATATATTAAAGCGATTTATAAAAAAATTACAATTTTATATGAAGTCCCTTTTTGAATAACTTAAACAATTGAATTTTAAATAAATATGATGATATTTGCAGCTACAATTAACTAGGAAATACTGAAAAAAAAATTGCAGATGAAAAAAAAATTCTAATTATTCATTTATAAAATTTCAAATTCATGAAAAAAAAAATACTTTTAATACTAATTGTTTTTGGGCTGTTTGCACAATATTCAATTAGTCAAGAAGCAAAATATAAAGCGTCCTTTACGTTGAGTTTTATTCGATATATTGGCTGGCCAGAAGCATCGACAAAAGGCGATTTTGTTATTGGTGTTTTAAGAAATACAGAAATAGCTGACATGCTTAAAGCTCAAGCATCTGGGAAAAAATTTGGCTTTCAAGACGTTATAATAAAAGAGTTTAAAAACGTTGAAGAAATAACTGCTTGTCAGGTTATTTTTATATCATCAAATATTAACTTTAGTCGTAATGCTAGTCAAATAATGCAAAAAATTGGAGAAAATGCTTTAATAATTGGAGAAAACGAGGGAGCTATAAACTATGGGGCAATGATTAACTTTGTTATTCGTGAAGATAAACTTAAATTTGAAATTAGTAAATCCAATGCTTCCAAAGCGGGGCTTCAGATAAGCTCAAAATTAGGAACTATGGCTTCAGCAATTAACCTTTAACTTAATTATTATACAACAATAAAATGAAGTTGGACATAAAAAAATTAAACATCGCTCAAAAGCTCGGATTTGGTTTTGGGCTCGTTTTATTTATCATTATACTAAATGGCATTTTAACTTTTACACTTCTAAATCGAAGTAAAAATTTAAATAAAACATTAACTGAGCAATATTATCCACTCGCAGATGAGCTTAATCATTTAAAAGATATCGTATTGCAATCAAAAATGCTTATTCGAAGCTGGGTATATATTGATAAACAAACAGGGACACCTGATAAATTAGCAATAGAAAATATTCATCAGATAGTTTATTCAGAATCTGTTTCCACCCTAAAAATGCTACCGATTCAGTGGGAAGACAATGATACAACTGAATTATTAAATATATTCGAAAAAATAAATAAACTCTTTACGCTTCAAAAAGAGGTGATGACTAGCCTTAACTCATTCGAATCCTATGATGATGCCATGGTTACATCCATGGTGGAACCAATGGTTCAAGAAGGTGGAGATATTATAGTACTTTCAGATGAAATTACAAGTGAATTAAACAACTTAGCTGATAACTATACTAATCAGGCAAATACAATACTTCGAACCATGAATTCAAGTTTCACATGGTTTTCAGTATTAGTTATTTTTATGAGTTTGTTAATATCGTTTATAGCTGCATTTGTCGCATACCTTCTTTTTAACACGATAGTAAGTCCGCTTAAAAAAGGAGTAGCATTTGCACAAGCCATTGGAAAAGGAGATTTAACTGCTACTGTTGATGTTAAACAAAACGATGAGATTGGACAATTAGCGAATGCTTTACGAAATATGGCCGCTAATATTAACAATATAGTAATCACAATAAAAGATAACGCTGAAAATTTAGTTGACTCAAGTAGTCAATTACGAGACAGTTCATTACAACTCTCTAAAGGCTCAGCTGATCAAGCTGCCAGTGCTGAAGAAGTATCAACCAGTATCGAAGAAATGGTAGCTAACATCGACCAAAATACTGATAATGCAATTCAAACTGAAAAAATAACACTTGAATCGGTTAAAGATGTTAACATTACCAATAAGCTTTCATCTGAAGCGGCAAAGGCAATGCAAGAAGTATCAGAAAAAATTACTATTATTAGTGATATCGCTTTCCAAACCAATATTTTAGCTCTTAATGCTGCCGTAGAAGCTGCCCGAGCTGGAGAACATGGACGTGGTTTCTCGGTGGTTGCTGCCGAAGTTCGAAAATTAGCAGAACGAAGCAAAAATGCTGCCGATGAGATATTCAATCTGGTATCGACAGGATTAAAAGTATCAATTGAAGCTGGAAATAAAGCCCGATTACTTGTTCCAGACATAGAAAAATCAACTCAGTTGATTAAAGAGATTTCAGCTGCTAGTATGGAGCAAAAAACTGGAGCAGAGCAAATAAACATGGCTATGCAACAATTAAACATGATTACTCAAGAAAATGCATCTTCGAGTGATATGTTAACACAAAGCTCCAATCAATTATCAGTACTTGCAAAAAATTTACAGTTAGTCATTGGTGCATTTACACTTAATGACACAAAAAATGTTGATTTAACTACTGTAGATAAAAAACCTGTAAAGTCAGTAATTGAAACGCCCAAACAGTTAAAAACAGAATATAAAACAAAAACAAAACAATCCGATTCAGATTCTCTTTCGGCTCTTGGCCAAGATTTTGATTTAGATAATTACGAAAAATTTTAATCCATGACTGAAGCTCCATTTTCATTTAGCTTTCTAAAAGGCTCTCAATCTGACACTATTGAGCTTACTGGTTTACTAATCATTAATCATATTGAACCCATTTATACCTATTTTAAGGATGTTCTTACATTCTCAAAAAAAATTGAACTTAAAATTAATGCTGTATCCATCGACTTAACATTTTTACAATTGCTACTTTCGCTGAAAAAAGAATATCTAAATAAAAACATTGATTTCATCATTCAGCTTAGTTTGCCCGATGACCAGCAACAACTATTAGTAAATGCAGGATTTGATAATCGCTTTTTTAATTAAATATATAATTACAACGATACTATGGCAAAAACGGTACTAATTGTCGACGATTCCGAAAGTATTCGGGAAGTAGTAAATTTCACTCTTCAAAATGAAGGGTATGAGGTATTAGTAGGTGTTGACGGCGAAGATGCTCTAAAATTTTTAGATGGTCGAAACATCGATATTATCATTACTGATTTACACATGCCAAATTTGGATGGATTAGGCCTAATTCGCAAGGTTCGCGAAATGGAAACCTACAAACACATTCCCATTCTGTTTTTAACTACCGAATCGCAAGCGGTAAAAAAGATGGAAGCCAAGCAAGCTGGTGCAACCGGATGGATCATTAAGCCATTTGTACCTGCTAAATTATTGAGTGCAATAACTCGTGTCATCCGATGATAGAATCAATCAGACACATTTTTATTGATGAAACCAATCGACAGTTGGATGCCATTGAGTTGGAGTTGCAGTCAGAATTTGGTGTGACATTCAATAAAAAATTGGCTGAAAAAGTATTCTTAGCCATGCATTCGATTAAAGGGACAAGCCCAATGTTTGGATTTAATAAACTCCCCAGTTTTATAATTCCGATCGAAAAAACATTCGATCGAATTAGAAAAGATGAGATTATTTTAACTACTGAACTAAAAGAAAAAACAGAAGAAGTTGTCAAAATAATAAAAAATGTATTGGTAAATAATAATGATATTCATATTACTGAAGGTGAAGATGAAAAAGCTTTAATCACCTTCTTCAAAAACCTTTCGACCTAAACAACAAAGAGAAGATGATTGATAAATTTAAGCATAAATTTGTTGAGGAAGCACTCGATAATGTTCATGATCTTGAAGAAGCACTTCTGCTATTAGAAAATGATAAACAGAATAAAGAGATTATTGAACGAATATTTAGAGCTATGCACT
>JBBQUP010000019.1:0-40077 GCA_038212305.1 Bacteroidales bacterium | reverse complement strand
TAGAACAATGCTAAATTCAAAAGTTGAACAAGTTTTAGTAGCCCAAATAGATAAAGAAGGCTATTCGAGTAATTTATATTTAGCCATGGCTTCATGGGCCGAAAATAAAGGACTAAAAGGTATAGCCGATTGGTTATATGCTCAGGCCGACGAAGAGCGTTTGCACATGCTTAAATTCGTGAAGTATGTGAATGAGCGAGGAGGACAAGCAGTTATCAGTGCCGTAGCTGAACCACCAAAGGATTTTAAATCGGTTAAGGTGATGTTTAATGAAGTGCTTAAGCACGAAGAGATGATCACAGCATCGATCAACAATATTGTAGGAGTTTGTTTAGATCAAAAAGATTTTACAACTCAAAACTACATGCAATGGTTTGTTACTGAGCAAATAGAGGAGGAAGCATCGGTTCGTGGAATCATCGATAAATTAAACTTAGTTGGTGAAACCAATTTATATTTATTCGATCGCGATATTATGTCACTTCGAGGCACTGGAGCTACTGCTAAAGCTCAGTAATTTACCATAAAACATAGAAAAGCCCGAATGGGCTTTTTTTATTTCATTAAAGGCTTTTAATTTTTGAGTTAGATTTAATTGATGGTCTTAAATTCTCTAATCTCACATCTTGTGTCTCATATCTTGCTTTTATCTTAAATCTTGCGACTCATATCCCACCTCTTGATACTCTTCTATGTCAAAAAAAATAATCGTAAATCCTTTTCCCGAAGCGTTTCCTTATGAATATAGATGCTTTGGATGCTCTCCTTTAAACAACATTGGGTTAGCATTATCGTTTTACGAAATAGATGATGTTTTATATGCCGAGTGGGAGCCCAATAAGTTATATGAAGGATATAAAGACGTATTACATGGAGGTATTCAAGCCACTATTCTCGATGAAATTTCGGCTTGGTTGGTAAACACACAATGTAATACAGCTGGTGTAACTCAAGCTCTATCAATCGAATATTATCATCCTGTAAAACTATCGGGCATTATTAAAGCTAAAGCGGTTTTAATAGAGCGAACCGAAAAACAGGCAAAAATTGCAGCCAGCCTAATGAATTCCGAAGGTAAGGTGTGTAGCGAGGCCATTGTAACCTATTTTCTATATCCCGAAGCGGTTGCCAAACGAAAATTGCACTACCCAGGAAAGGACGCTTTTTACTTAAAAGAAGAACTATGATACGTCGTGATTATATTATGAGAATAATCAGTCAATTAATTAAAGCCTTGGGGAAATTAAGTGGCTTAATTACCGCGAAACAATTTAAGGAGGCTTTCGACTATGGTTCGCAACAATCAAAAGAGTTGTTTGGATTAGATTTTCGACAATTATTAGATTCGGCTCCCGAGGAAATTATGAGCGAAGAAATGCGCAAAGCCCAAGGAGTACTCGATTCAATGGGCAATTATTTCACAATGATGTGCGAAGTATCATCAAATATGGGCGACTATGAAACAGCTGCTAACATGCGGGTTAAAGCACTATTTTTTCTCGAAACAGCTGAATCAGAAAGCAAATCGTTTTCGTTAGATCGACAAGTTGCCATAAACGAGTTGAAGGAGAAATTGTTTTGATACAATACCTAATGAATCCCAAATTCTAAAGCAAGTATTTTCATCCCATTAATAGGTGACGATGAGAATGTTGTGGTGTTGTGAGAGTCGGTCGCACCTATTAGGCGCTATTGTATGTAGGTGTTTTTCAATCTTTATTCTAACTATTTTTCAATGTGTCAGCGTAGGATTAATTGCTTAAATATCTACCACTTGACATACATGGTAAATAATCAAATGGTCTTTGGAAAAAAACCCACCCACTTAAATTAACATAGAGCCAATTTTTTGAATCCCTTTTGTTTCAATGAGTTCATTAATATCTTATCTCCTGTCCATAACTTACATTTTAAATGAATCGCTAAAGCAATAAACATTACATCATCAAAATCAACTTCTTTGGTTAGTTCGTCAGCGGAAACAAGTGCCTCTTTTGAAATAAATTCCTCTGCAATAAAATGAATTTTTGTGTAAAGAATCTCTATCAGCTCATGTATTTCGCTATCAGGAAGCTTTGTAATTTTCTTTATTTTATCAAAATGATTATGAATCTCTGTCTGGAGAAATCTCGGACTATAAAAAACCAATAATTTATCAGAATGAAGCAGTATTTGACCTATCCAACTCTGAGAATTCAAAATAGCGCTAAATACAATGTTTGTATCAACAATAATTTTCATTTTAGCAGTCTATCTCGATTGGCACTATACCAATCCTTGTTGATATCCGATGATAGTTTATCAACAACTCCTTGTGAAGTGTTGTATTTAGATGTTATTTCTTTATATCTAAAATAATTAGCCAATTCATGAAGTTCGTCTCAATTAACAGTTGATTGCAGCCGAATTATCACCTCCTTATTTGTCCTCTCGATTATCATATCTATCAATTTTACTCAAATTTACACTTTTCTTACATATTGCCCAAATCGAAATATGATGCCAACAACACTTGTTTTCATCTACGCATATAAAACACCCAGAGATAAAAACCTTGATGGTAAAAGATATATCCTATTACCAAGAGTTGCCCAATTTAACGCAATTTCTGGTGTGTAATAAACCCAAACAATCATTTGGTTCATTCCCAATTATAACAGAAATTGTTGCTAATCCTGAATTACTTGATGTATATAAAAAATCACTACTACTAATTGAAATTTGAATTGTCTATTTTGATTTCCATCATCCACCAGCCTTTTTCGCTCTGTACCCAGCTTTTGCTAACAAATCCATTACCTTGTCGCGAAACTCACCTTGTATCATAATCTCACCATCTTTAACTGTGCCACCAACACCGCATTTCGATTTGAGGGTTTTGCCCAGCTCTTTTAAATCATCGTCCGAACCTACAAATCCGGTAATGAGCGTTACCACTTTACCTGCTCGTTGTTTTTTATCTAATAACACTCGTAAATCTTGCTTCGAAGGTGCTAGCGTTTCTGTTTTTTCCTCTTCGTTAAAATTAAAGCTAAAGTTGGGATTGGTCGAATACATGACTCCTTCGCGTTCGCGTTTATCTTTCTTTGCCATAGTTTTTTTCTTTACCGCAAAATTATAATTAATTCATTAAACAATTTCCATTACTTTTTTTTCTTGATTGGTTTATCCATTTTTGTTCTCAAATTAGATGCAAATATTTGCAATGCTAAATACCTGATATTTCGAAATACTATAATTATGATGAAGTTTAAACGATTCAAACGACTCATTACGCCTTTGTTTTTTATTTTATTACTTCTTGTTTTACAGGCTGTTCTTGAAATGTATGCGAAGAATTTGCCTGAAAAGGTTCTTAGTACATTGGCGAAAGGCGGAACAATTTTATTAATCGTATTAATGGTTTGGCTCATTTTAGGATTTATTAAAATTTTGAAAAAACTACTGCTCGAAAACTACGATCTGTCGCAGGAAAATAATCTGAAATCACGAAAAATTCATACTGAAGTAAATGTTTTAGAGCGAGTTGTGGTTTTTATTATTGTGATAATTGCTGTAGGCATTATTTTATTATCGTTCGAAAATTTCAGGAAAATTGGACTTAGTTTATTTGCTTCTGCTGGTTTGGCTGGTATAATTATAGGTTTTGCTGCTCAAAAAGTTATTGGAACGGTATTAGCTGGATTACAAATTGCAATTACGCAGCCAATTCGAATTGATGATGTGGTAATTGTTGAAGGAGAGTGGGGCTGGATCGAAGAAATTACTCTGACTTACGTAGTGGTTCGTGTATGGGATAAACGTCGAATTATTTTACCAACTACCTATTTTATCGAAAAACCCTTTCAGAATTGGACCCGTAACTCGGCAGATATATTAGGCTCGGTTTTTATTTATACCGATTATTCAATAAACGTGGATGCATTAAGAGTTGAACTCACACGAATTTTGTCAGAAACCCCGCTTTGGGATGGCGATGTAAATAATTTACAAGTCACCGACTCAAAAGAAACAACCATGGAGTTGCGAGCCTTGATTAGTGCTAAAAACTCTTCAATTGCATGGGATTTGCGTGTTTTAGTTCGTGAAAAGTTAATTGCATTTATTCAATTAAATTATCCCGATGCCTTACCAAAAACAAGGGTTTCGATAACCGAGCCACAAAGAAAAAATCAGAATCCTTAGTTTGGATTGATTACAAATAAGGCTTGTCTAGTATGCATTACCTAATAAGCAATCACTTTTTCATAAATTTGAATCCGTTTTTTAATCAAAGCCAATTAATGGCGACTATAGTTATCAAACCTAGGTGAAATATTTAGTTTGAATGAACAAAATTGTTAAGAAGGAGATTTTCTCCGAGAATGTCATAAAGCTGGTGATTGATGCTCCTCGCATTGCTAAAGCGCGTAAAGCTGGTCATTTTGTAATGGTTCGCAATGGTGCCGACGGAGAACGAATACCTCTGACCATTGCTGGATCCGATCCTGTAAAGGGAACCATTGATTTGGTTATTCAAAAAGTGGGCGTTTCGTCGCGTAAAATCACAAGTTTAAATGTTGGTGATTATGTTACCGATTTGGTTGGGCCTCTCGGCGAAGCTACACATATCGAAAAAGTAGGAACAGTACTAGCGTGTGGCGGTGGAGTGGGGGTTGCACCTTTGTTACCAATTGTTGAAGCCTATAAAAAAGCAGGTAATCGCGTGGTAACAATACTAGCTGCTCGTAACAAAGACCTGATTATTTTGGAGCCTCAAATACGTGAATTTTCAGATGAGGTAATTATCATGACTGACGATGGAAGTTATGGTACTAAAGGATTAGTTACCGATGGAATCGAATCTGTTGTAGCGAAAGAGAAAATAGATATGGCCATTACTATTGGTCCAGCTGTGATGATGAAATTTGCATCACGAGTTACTAAAAAATACAATATCCCAACTATTGCAAGTTTAAATACCATTATGGTCGATGGAACTGGAATGTGCGGAGCATGTAGGGTTACTGTTGGTGGCAAAACAAAGTTTGTTTGTATCGATGGGCCTGAGTTTAATGCCCATGAAGTCGATTTCGATGAGATGCTACTCCGACTAAGCGGTTATCGCGAATTAGAGAAAAAAGCTGATGATAATTATTTGTCCAAACATTGATTTAATTGAATATGACATTTAATCAAGATAGTTTAAAGAACGATCGGAGCCAAGACTGGCGGGTTGAACTGAGAAATATAATTAAAAATAAGGATCGCCTTAAATTGCAACGCGTTCGCATGAATGAAGTTGATGCTGAAAAGCGCGTTCAATCGTATGTTGAAGTCAATTCGGGCTTAACAGCTGAACAGGCTGTTAACGAAGCTCAACGATGCCTCGATTGTGCTAATCCAACATGCATTTCTGGTTGTCCCGTAGAAATTGATATTCCCGCATTCATTAAAAATATTGAACGCAAAGATTTTTTAGAAGCAGCAAAGACGCTTAAGCTAACAAGTTCACTTCCTGCTGTTTGTGGACGTGTTTGTCCACAGGAAAAACAGTGTGAAGCCAATTGTTTTTATACAATTAAAATGAAGACTGAACCTGTTGCTATTGGATTTCTTGAGCGATTTGCAGCTGATTATGAGCGCGAATCGAACCAAATCAGTGTGCCAGCAACTGCTACTGCAAATGGGATAAAAGTAGCCTGCATTGGTTCAGGTCCCGCCAGTTTAACGTGTGCAGGTGAATTGGCAAAACTTGGATACAGTGTCACTGTTTTTGAAGCGTTACATGAGATTGGTGGTGTATTAAAGTATGGCATTCCCGAATTTCGTTTACCAAATAAAATTGTGGATGTAGAAATTGACGTGCTCAAACAAATGGGTGTTCAGTTCGAAACTAATTTTATTGTCGGTAAAACGGCAACTATCAATGATTTGCGTGAAGAAGGTTATGTTGCATTTTTTGCTGGTAGTGGCGCCGGATTACCTCGATTCATGGAGATTCCTGGTGAAAATTACATTGGAATTTTGAGCTCAAATGAATATTTAACTCGCGTTAATTTAATGAATGCTGCTAGTCCATATACCGATACTCCTGTTATATGCGGATTAAATGTCGCAGTTATTGGAGGTGGTAATACAGCCATGGATTCAGTTCGAACAGCCAAACGTTTGGGAGCAAAACGAGCGATGATTGTTTATCGTCGATCAATGGATGAAATGCCAGCACGAATCGAAGAGATTCATCACGCACAGGAAGAAGGGATTGAGTTTTTAACACTGACCAACCCCATTGAGTATTTCTCTGATGAAAAAGGCTGTTTGAAACAAATGCGTGTTCAAAAAATGGGTCTGGGCGAACCCGATGCCAGTGGTCGGCGCCGTCCGGTTGAAATCGAAGGTTCGGAATATTTAATTGATGTAGATACCGTTATCGTAAGTGTTGGCGTATCTCCAAATCCGATAATTCCCAATTCTCTGCCCAATTTAAAAATGACACGTTGGAAAACCATTGAAGTGAACGAAGAAACGTTACAATCATCAATACCTGATATTTTTGCTGGTGGAGATATTCTTAGAGGAGGAGCTACTGTGATTTTAGCTATGGGTGATGGTCGCAAAGCGGCAGCGTCAATGAATAACTATATTCAAAATATTAAAACGAAGTAAGTTATGGCAAATATAAATTCTACCTATCTAGGAATACCCATCTCGTCACCTATAGTTATTGGGAGTAGCGGACTTTCATCGTCAGTTGATAAAATAGTTGAATTAGCCAATTCAGGAGCTGGTGCCATCGTATTGAAATCTATTTTCGAAGAGGAGATTTTGATGGATTATGAGAAAAATGCAACCTCCGAAATTGGTCAATTTCAAAATAATTTGGAGTTTTTCGATTATTACGATTATGAAATAAAAAAAGGTGTTCTGGATAATATAAACGAGTTAATTAGGTCGGCTCATAAGCAAACTCAAATTCCCCTAATAGCAAGCATTAATTGTATGGGGAATAATAAATGGGTTGATTATGCTCTGAAATTGCAAGAAGCAGGAGCCTCCGCAATTGAGCTTAATCTTTACAAACTGCCGTTTGATATGGCTCATGAATCGAGCGAAATTGAGCAAATGTATATTGATATTATTCAGAAGTTAGTGGAACGATTATCCATTCCAATATCTGTGAAAATATCTGCTCATTTCACAAATTTGGGAGCATTTATTTTCCGATTATCTAGAACAGGAATAAAAGGAATCGTGCTTTTTAATCGATTTTATCCTGTCGATATCGACATCGAGCAAGAGGCTATCACAGTTGGAAACATTTATTCTTCGCAGCACGATTACACAACAACCTTGAGGTGGATTTCGATTTTGAGTGGAAAGGCTGAGTGCGAGTTAATTGCCTCAACCGGAGTTCATCGCTATCAGGAAATTATAAAAATGCTACTAGCTGGAGCAAACGCAGTGCAGGTAGTGAGTGAGATTTATCAAAATGGAGCTCAGGTAATACAGGATATGAATGAGGAGATAAGTCAATGGATGAATCGAAAAAGCTATGAGAGTATATCCGATTTCAGAAGTAATCTATCTCAATCAATAGCTGAAAACCCTGAGGTATTTGAACGAATCCAGTTTATGAAATATTTCAGCGATCATAAGTGATTTTTTTTTGGATAATGTTGTTGGCTCATTCAAATCATTTACTTTTGGTTTAATTTAAACTTAAAAATTATTACTAGCATGAAAAAAATTATTTTATTTGTTTTTGGTGTTTGTGTTTTTGCATTAGGGGCTTATGCTCAGCAAAGTAAGTGGATTGGTGGCGGCTTTTCGTATTCATCAACCGATGATGGTGGAGATAAAACCACATCGTCATTTGGTTTTTCGCCTGAAATAGGTTTTGTTTTAAATGATAAATGGGCGATTGGCGGTGGTTTATATTTTGGAACTACTAATGATACTCCTAATACTATTAGTGAAACGAATACAAGTAAATTCGGGATAATACCCTTTGCAAGGTACTATGTGGCTCAAACAGGTAAGTTTACTTTTTTTGCACAAGCAGAGTTACCTTATCAAACCAATAAGGTTGAGACTAAAACCACTGTAGGTGGGGGTACTGTAACAACTAACGTAGAATACAAATCAATAGGTTTAAATGTATCACCAAGTGTTTCATATGATTTAAATGATCGATTTGCACTCGAATTAAAAATGCCATCAATTCTATCATACTATTCAAACTCTGGAGATTACAAAAATAGCGGTTTCAGTTTTGTTTTAAATGATGGCATGTCAATTCAAAGATATTTATTGAATCCTGAATTTAAGTTTGTGTATAAATTCTAGTACACATCTAGCATTCGATACTTTTTAAATTTAAGCATCTAATTACAAAAATATTGAATGTGATTAGATGCTTTTTTGTTGGAAACTGAAAAATAGTTGATGTAAAACCCTTTTGCTTGCCTATTTCTTTTGAATAATAAGATACAGTTGCAAAAAGCTGTTTGATTTCAAATTATAAATTCTTACTTTTGCGGCGCATTAATAACAAATTAATTTTAGTGATATGTTAAACCATTATGAAACCGTTTTCATTTTAACTCCCGTTTTGTCTGACCAACAGATGAAGGAAGCGGTAGAGAAATTTAAGGGCTTAATCACTGAAAACGGAGGATCCATCATCAATGAAGAGAATTGGGGCCTTCGCAAACTGGCATACCCTATCCAGAAAAAATCTACAGGGTTTTATCAGTTATGCGAGTTTTCAGCAGAGCCAACTTTTATCGAAAAGCTGGAAGTTAATTTCCGACGTGATGAAAGAATCATCCGGTTCTTGACCTTTAAATTGGACAAGTACGCTATGCAGTACAGTGAGAAAAGAAGAGGTGCTAACAAAAAAGAGAAAAAGGAGAACTAAACCATGGCTCAAAATCAAAGCGAAATCAGATATCTAACCCCTCCATCGGTTGATATTAAAAAGAAAAAGTATTGCCGTTTTAAAAAGAATGGAATCAAATATGTTGATTATAAAGATCCTGACTTTTTAAAAAAATTCTTAAACGAGCAAGGTAAAATTTTACCTCGTCGACTAACTGGTACTTCATTAAAGTTTCAGCGTAAAGTATCGCAAGCGATTAAACGCTCACGTCATTTGGCATTGTTGCCTTATGTTACCGATTTAATGAAATAATAATTTAGGAGGGATTAACATGCAAGTTATATTAAAAGAAGATGTAACCAATCTGGGGCAGAAAAACGACATCGTTGATGTTAAGCCAGGATATGGTCGGAATTTCTTAATACCGCAAGGAGCAGCTGTATTGGCAACTTCTTCGGCATTAAAAGTTCATGCTGAAAATACCCGTCAAAGGGCTCATAAAGAGGCGAAAATTAAAAACGATGCTCTTGAATTGGCTAAAACATTAGAAGGTAAGTCAATTACCATTGGTGCCAAAACCAGTACAAGCGGTAAAATTTTTGGTTCTGTAAATACCATTCAAATTGCTGAAGCTCTTGAGAAAGAAGGATTCGCAATTGAAAGAAAAAACATCTCAATCAAAGAAGATGCAGTGAAAGTAATTGGTTCTTATACCGCTACTGTTAAATTGCACCGCGAAGTGAAAGTTGAGATCTCATTTACAGTAGTAGCTGAATAATTTTTAATAGTAATTTAGGATTACGTTTTTCAATCAAACAATAAAAAAGCCACCTCAGGGTGGCTTTTTTATTGTAATTATAATTCATTCGAACCTATTTCATGGCAATGGTTTCAATTTCTATTAATACACCTAGTGGGAGTTCTTTAACGGCAAAGGCTGCTCTTGCAGGTGGGTTTTCGGTGTAGTAGCGACTGTAAGCTTCGTTCATCGATTTGAAGTTTGTCATATCGGATAATAAACAAGTGCTTTTCATTACATCTGCAAATTGATAACCGGCTTCTTTTAGAATCGCACCTATGTTTTCCATTACTTGCTGGGTTTGCTCTACAATTCCACCTTCAACAACTTTACCACTCTGGGGATTAATTGGTATTTGACCCGAAATGTATAACATGCCATTTGCCTCAACAGCTTGACTGTAGGGTCCAATAGCTGCTGGAGCCATTGATGTATTAATAATTCGTTTCATAATTATGATGTTTTACAAAAGTTAGTAAAAATAACCATTATCGCGTGGCGAATTTCGCTTGTCGTATTTTAAATCTTTCAGCATCGATGAATTGGCTGAAATGGTAAAAAAGTAAGATTTATAGAGACCAATAGGTACTAAATTAAAACTCATCGACCAGCAATGCAAATCTCTGCGAATGTTAATGTTGGTATGAGCCAATTCTTTTGTACGTAAATTATATCCCGATGAAAATGATATTGCCCACTTGGGAGTAGGGCTTATTGTACCGTTTACTGAAACATCTGCATTAATCTCTTTGTTGTAACTCAATTTTTCTTTATTGAATTGATTACCTCTCGATAATCGTAAGTTTAATCCAAATGATAGATTCCATGGAATATCAAATTTTGCATACCCATCCTCACCTAATTCTAAACTTTTTGCTTCATTTGTTATTGGAGAATTCAATTCTCCATAAGGATCAGCATTTGCATTTATATCATCAATTGGCGATTCTTGATCCTTGAGTGCTTTAGCATCTTTTTTCTTTTTAAAAGTATCACTGCCAATGGAATAATTAAAACTGGTGTTGGTCGACTCAAGCCTTAATAATTTTCCGGTCTCGGTATAGTGAAAACGGTTAACTCTAATAGGAATGCCTGTTGCTGTTGTATCAATAGCATACGGGTCAAAAGATGCAGCTACATTAAAATCTGTTTTAAAAATTTTCGTTCTTGCATTCATCGAAACCATCGACCATTTTAACGAATCGGCTAAGAAATTGTAACTCGAGTTGATTGATAACGATTCTAATAACTTAATCTTAGAAAAGCCGGTACTGTCTTTCGAGTTTTTGACTTTCATTTCAAGCGAATTGCCAAGACCAATATTCATTGATCCACTGCGCCCTTTCGAAGGAATTCCATAAATTGAACCATCGTACCTCGAATATTCGTATTGCGCGTGTTGGTTCGTAGTAGGATCTGTGTATTCTGCATAATCGTAATAGCCAAATTTAGGATCGCCAAAGTCGGGCTGATACGACAATCCAACGTTTGGTGTTAAGACGTAACGAATAGTATTTATTTTATCACCAAATAGCTTTCGGCTGGGGGTGAAAAAAGCATATAATTTGGTTGATGTTCCTACACTGTAATTGTAATCGTATAACCGATAAAACCCCGATGTTGTATCGGAATTTACAAAATCAGCTGAAGTTACAGCCGGTTTATTGTCGGGTGAATATTTTTTGTAAATCGATTTGAAATACCAACGTTCGTTATAATTAACTGACGGTGAAGCAGTGAAATACTTGAAAAATTTTAAGTTCATTGAAACAGGGATAGAGTGTTTTATTCCATTCTTCCAATCCCGGCCTAAATTAGAATCTAATAGTTTGTTTTCTTTTGTTGTAATGCTATTTTGGGCATTTCCGCTGTAACTAAAGCTTATTAATTCGTACCACCTATCCTTACTGCCTATTTTGTCTTTGCTTTTAAAAGGATAGATACGATTCATCGTTAATGTTAAGTCCGGAAGCGTTACACTAATTGTACTATCGCGCGTTTGCTGAGATATTAAAAAGTTCGACGACATATTAAAAGGAGTACTTGGCCAGTTTCTTGAGTACGAAATACTCGACCGTTTAGTATTTTGAGCCAAATCCATTGGTCGAATTATACTCCCTACATTATTTCGATCAAATGAACTTGTTGAAAAGTTAACACTTGCTGAGAAGTTTTGATATGGATTTGCTTTTGAATCTTGCCTGTGATTATAGGAAATACTAAAATCTTTCGATTTTGAAAAATCAGGTAAGTCTTTTTCGCTATTAAAGTTTGTAATGTATTGAAGATTAAAGTCCCCACTGTATTTATATCGCTTTTTAAACGTGGAGGCTGAACGAAGTCCCCATGATCCATTGGTGAAAATATCGCCTGTAACTCTAAAGTCAAAATAATCGCTTGCAGCCCAGTAATATCCTCCATCTCTTAAAAAGAAACCTCTACTACTTTCCTCTCCGTACGATGGCATTAAAAACCCCGAGCTATAACTGCTTGTAGTTGGAAAAAACCCAAAAGGAAGTCCAATAAAATAAAATGGAACGTCTTCGATAACTAAGTAGGCCGGTCCAGTTATGATTTTTTTCCCAGGAATAACTTTTGCTTTCGTTAAATTGATATAAAAGTGAGGATGCTCTTTGTTGTCGCAAGTGGTGTATTTCCCATCTTTAAGACAAAACTCATTTTTCGAAGACTTCTTGGCCATATCCGATACAACATATCCTTCTCCTTGCTCTGTTACAACATGTTCAATAACTGCCTTTTTTGTCTTGAAATTGTAATGCATGGTGCGCATGGTAAACTCACCACTTTTGTCTTTAAACAATGGAAGGCCAATTTCATTATTTAAACTATCCACCGTTCCACATGCATATGCCTCATTTTTAGCTAAATCTAACTCAATGAAATAAGCCGATAAATTTATGTCGGTATACTCAACAACAGCATCTCCATAAAGGAAAACTTTTTGACCATCTAATGCAAAGATGATTGAATCTCTAGCGTCGTATTTGACTTCAGCAGTTATAAATGTTTGGGATGGTTTGGTATTTGTAGTATCTGGTTTTTGAATGAGTGTATCTTGCTCAATTGTTTGAGATTGAAGTACAAAGCAAAGGCAACTGTATATGAATGTTAAAAATAGCTTTAACCTGGGCATGAACTTTGAGTTGATTTTGATAAGATTAATTACCTAAGTAAAGGCAAAAATAATCAAATAGCTGACTAAATGTTCCCTATCGATAAAAAATTAAGAATTTATAAGGTTTGTATGTTTGTATTAATGAATAGTGTTTTTCAAAAGATTTTGCTTTCTTTTGAAAACTAATTGTCAGCAAGAAAACTACGCTATTTCGCTGTCTTTGTCAAGAAGGCTTCAAAACCAACACTTTCGTAGTTTTGAAAATCAAGGAGTTCACTTTTGTGAATGACTGTTTTCAAAATGTGAATAACGCAGTATTTGGAATTTTCTTGCAAGGACTAATTAACGAATGTATTGGAATGTTTGATAAGTTGATATACAATGATCATGCAGTTCAAAATTTGTGAATTAGTGAAGTAAACTTTAAGTGACATGACAAATTGTTTTATTATGGTGAATAATTATTTATTTTTGACCTCCAAAATACTTGATGGTTATTTTAATTTCATGAAAAATAAACTTTTAATTGCATTTGTTCTTTTTGCCAGTTTTCACTTGATTATAGCTCAACAGCCTTATAAAATACAAACTGTTGTTATTGATCCAGGACATGGGGGCAAAGATCCGGGAGCTTGCGGTTCAATAATCAAAGAAAAGGATGTTGTTCTTAAAGTTGCATTAAAAGTTGGGCAGTATATAAGCGAAAATCTACCCGATGTTAATGTAGTGTATACTAGAAAATCAGATGTTTTTATTCCTCTTGATGACAGAGCAAATATTGCAAACAAAGCCAATGCCGATTTGTATATCTCAATCCATGCGAATTCAATTAAAAACTCTTTTACACAAGGCACCGAGACGTTTGTTTTAGGGCTGCATCGCTCTCAGGATAATTTAGAGGTGGCTAAAAAAGAGAATTCAGTAATTATTCTCGAAGACAATTACAACGTAAAATATGAAGGCTTCGATCCCAATAGTTCCGAGTCTTATATTTTATTTGAGTTAATGCAAAATGCATATCTCGATCAGAGCATTAATATGGCCTCCTTAGTTGAAAATCAGTTTGCAAATAGAATTGGTAGAAATAGTAGGGGAGTTAAGCAAGCTGGGTTTTTAGTGCTTCGTCAAA
The DNA here is from genome assembly GCA_038212305.1 of Bacteroidales bacterium. Lineage (GTDB taxonomy): Bacteria > Bacteroidota > Bacteroidia > Bacteroidales > Marinilabiliaceae > JBBQUP01. The sequence continues at coordinate 26,150 of JBBQUP010000019.1, read as the reverse complement.
CAGCAATGCCAAGTATATTAATTGAATTGGGGTTTTTAACCAACAAAAACGAAGAAGCTTTCCTGGAGTCAGACGAAGGCCAAAGTTATTTAGCATCAGCTATTTATCGAGCGTTTAAAGAGTATAAGCAAAACTACGAAACATCTTCAATTGATTTTGCAAATATAAAGCCTGAAGTAAAGCCTGATACGAAACCAATACCTCTGGTAGCCAAACCATCTAGGTTGATATATAAAATTCAAATTGCTTCTAGTTCCGAAAAAATCGACCTTAAAAAAGGCGTTTACAAGAAATTTTCAGATATTGAAATTTATCAAGATGCGAATTTGTTTAAATATACTGTTGAGAAAAATGAAGATTTCGATGATATTCAAAAAATTCTTGTGAAAGTTAAAAAAGTCATTCCCGATGCATTTATTGTTGCTTTTGAAAATGATCAACGAATTTCAGTTTCAGATGCTAGAAAAAAGAAATAATTTTGACTTTCTTTAATGATTATTATAAAGGAGAAAATTTTGGACCTTCTGTTATATGATTAAATTGCAATAAAATTTTAAACCTACCATGAAGATTACGCGTGAACATAAAATAGGATTAGTTGTACTTGTCTCTTTTGTATTAATAATTTGGGGTATGAATTACCTTAAAGGGTGGAATATATTTCGGCCTGGCGACAGATACTATGCCGTTTATTCTAGAGTTGATGGATTAACAGAAGCTAGCCCAATTTTTTTTCAAGGGTTTAAAATAGGAACGGTTCGAAAAATAGATATTCATCCAACTCGAAAAAATTCGTTTTTAGTTGAGTTTACTTTAACAAAGAATATTACGCTGCCACAGGATTCTAAAGCACAAATTTATAGTACCGATCTGATGGGAGGTAAAGGAGTTGAATTTATTTCGGGTGAAAGTTTCGTTTTGGTTGCTCCGGGCGATACATTAGGTGCTTCTGTAATCGGAGACTTTGTAGATCAAATGAGTATGCAGGTTTTACCATTAAAAGATAAAACTGAAAAATTAATTGTGAAATTAGATTCAGCATTAACTCAAGCATCTGCTTTTTTGGATGATAAAACTCGTATGTATGTAAAATCATCATTGCGCGATTTAAGCATATCGATGGCTAATATGGCAGAAATTTCAGTTGCCTTAAATGCTGAAATGAAAGAGGGAGGATCGATTAGAAATGGATTGGTTCGAATAGATAGCTTAACAAAAACCCTTGAGGACAATAGAGAGAAAATAGCATCGATGATTAATAATTTACATGCCTTTTCGAGCGAAATGAAAGAGGCAAATGTGGCGCAAACAATAACTAGTTTGAACCAATCGCTTTCAAGCGTTAATTTACTTCTTGAGAATATTAAAGATGGTAAAGGAACTGCTGGTAAAATCATTAGCAGCGATGAGCTATACAATCAAATAATGGGCATTACTAAAAATACCGATCAACTATTAGCTGATATACAGGCAAATCCAAAGAGATACGTTCACTTTTCAGCAATTGATCTTGGCCGATCATCGAAATCAAATTATGAAACCTCAAATCAAAAAGTGGATTTTTATATTGAGCTTGATCGTACAAAACAATCGCTACAATTAAATTCCGAAGGATTGCAAAGTGGATACAAGATTAACGAAGATTTTGATGGGAAAGAATACATTTATACTATTGCTCATACTCAGAATTACGAAGTATTAGCTCCTTTATTGGCCGATGTTAAAGAGAAATGGCCAAATGCGAAGATTGTAGCACTGAAAAACGGAGAGCCTATTCGACTCGAAAAAGTGATTGATACTACCAAATAAGTGACAATAAATTATGTTAATCACACTTGGGGTGTTATCTATAATGAATATAAATATTAACGCTTGTAAAAAAAAATGCCAACCCATTAGTTTTCAATGGGGTTAGCACGGTTATCGAAAGTTGTATTGGTTGATTATTGTTTTGATTTTAAGGATGTTAACGTGGTTTATTTTTAGTTCCCTGATAACTAAAGCCAAATGAAAATTGTGATAAAGCAATACATTTTTAATTTTTTTTTCAATTTTTTTTTCGCAATTTTTGTTTTACCGAAACCAATTAATCTAACATAAAGAAAGAAATTGAAATGAAATCCGACCATGACAATGTTTGGCAAGATTGCCTGTCTGTAATCAAAGACAATATAACACCCGTAAGTTTTAAAACATGGTTTGAGCCTATTGTTCCTGTTAAGTTATTAAACGATGTATTAACCATTCAAGTGCCAAGCTTATTTTTCTATGAGCATATCGAAGAACAATACATTGATATCCTAAGTCGAACTTTAAAACGCGAAATAGGTAAGTCTGCTAAATTAGAGTATAGTGTGGTTATGGATAAAAACCCCATTTCGGGCAATCAACCTACTACAGTTAACTTTCCTACGAGTAATCGCACCGATTTGCGTAATCGACCTGTGCAGATGCCAATTAATCAGTCGAAACCGGATATTAGGAATCCGTTTATCATCCCAGGAATAAAAAAATTAAATGTTGATCCACAGCTTAATCCCGATTATACCTTAGATAACTTTATTGAAGGAGATTGTAATCGATTAGCTAGATCAGCTAGTGCTGCTGTTGCAAAAAAACCAGGTGGTACTGCTTTTAATCCTCTTTTTATCTATGGAAATTCGGGATTAGGTAAAACACATTTAGTTCAGTCTATTGGTATTGAAGTGAAAAAGAACATGCCGGAAAAAACCGTTTTATATGTTAATGCTAATAAATTTCAAACCCAATACACTGAAGCTATTCGTTGTGGTTCACCTAATGATTTCATTCATTTTTATCAAATGATTGATGTTTTAATCCTTGATGATGTGCAAGAATTTGCTGGTAAACCGGGGACTCAGAACGTATTTTTCCATTTATTTAATCATTTACATCAATCGGGTAAGCAATTAATTCTAACATCAGATAAAGCTCCCGTTGAATTGCTTGGAATGGAAGATCGATTATTATCGAGATTTAAATGGGGATTGTCTACCGATTTACAAATGCCCGATTTTGAAACGCGTGTTTTGATTTTAAAGCATAAAATATATAAAGATGGACTCACTTTGCCAGATGATGTTATTAATTACATAGCGACTAATGTTGTTAATAATGTGCGAGAACTCGAAGGTGCCATGGTTTCGTTATTGGCTCAAGCAACGCTTAATCGCAAAGAGATTAATTACGATTCAGCCAGACAAGTGGTTGATAAATTAGTTCGTAAATCACAAAAAGAAATCTCCGTTGATTATATTCAGCGAATTGTATGTGATTATTTTGGACTTGAAGTTGAAGCTTTGCTTAATAAAACTCGAAAACGAGAAATTGTGCAAGCTCGACAAATAGCTATGTACTTTAGTAAAAGTATGACAAATAGTAGCTTGTCGACTATTGGATCTAAAATTGGGAATAAAGATCATGCGACAGTACTACATGCTTGCAAAACAATTAATAATTTAATTGAAACAGATAAAGAGTTTAAAAATCAATTACGAGAAATTGAAACTCAAATTAATTTTTAATTCAAAAACCGATTAATATCAAGCCCTGGTCGAATACTGATCGGGGCTTTTTTGCTATTTAGTAAATAGATTTTCCTTTATACGGCTTGATTTTTGTTTCAACCATCTCGTTTTTATACTTTTGTTTCACACAAATAATTGAATGATTACGAAGGTTTCAAATGCTAATTACAATTTTATGCTAAAAAATGTCATGTTTGCACTTTGGATGTGCCTTGGAATATCAATCGTTTCAAGTGAAATTCAAGCTCAAAATAATATCAATGATACTCAACTAATTGTTATTAATGGGAAGAAATTCTTTGTTTATCAAGTTTTAAAAGGAGAGGGGCTTTATCGCATTGCTCAAAAATTTGATACTACAATTGAAGAAATTCAAAGCTGTAATCAAAACTTTACAACCTCGGTTTCTGAAGGTCAATTGATAAAAATCCCTTATAAAAATACAATACCTACTGATACTAGCGCAACTAATTACTATCAAGTAAAAAAAGGTGATACAGCTTATTCAATAGCTCAAAAGAATAAAATCTCATTAGAGAAATTGTATTCGTTAAATCCGGAAATTCAAAATGGATTGAATGAGAATCAGTTTATAAAAATCCCTCTAAATGAAGAGAACGATAGGACTTTAGATGGGTATTATGTCATAGAAAGAGGCGATACTCCGTATAATGTGGCAAAAAAGGCCGAAATAAGTTTAGATGAACTTTATCAACTTAATCCAACACTTAAAACAGGGGAATTCCCTTTGGGTGCGAAAATTTTGATCCAAAAAACTGAAACTGATAAATTATCAGATATTACTCAATCAAAAGCGTTGAGTAAAAAGTATATCTACTATCACTTAGTATTAAAAGGTGAAACACTATTTTATTTAGCAAAGCAATACGATGTTTCTCAAAATGATATTATTGCCTCAAATCCTGGGTTAAATAGTAATGCTTTACCCGAAGGATTATATATTCGAATTCCTCAAGATTATAAAAATCATTTCGAAAATATTGATTTTAAGGATCATAAAGTTTCGAGAAAAGAAACTCTTTTTGGAATAGCTCGTCAATATAATATTACTCCTGATGTACTAATTGGAATAAATGGAGATGAAAAAGTAACAAGATTACGCAAAGGTGATCGCATTAAAGTTCCAACTACTAATTGGTTAGTGAAGTACGATAAGCTAAAAACGGATGTTGATAGTTTAAAAGTTTTCAAATCCACTCTTTCTCCAATTTTAGTCAATAAACCAGAATCAAATATTGATTTTTCTGCTGGTAATTACTCCTTATCTACTTCATTAATAATGCCTTTTAATGTCATCGGTGATCCATCGTTGAGTACGCCTGTTAATCAAATAGATTCAACAGAAGAATTAACTTTAGATGGAACAGCTATTAGCAATAGAACTCGATTGGTGTTAGAGTTTTATGAGGGTTTTTTAATGGCAGTGGAGTACTATCAAAAAATGGGAGTAAATGTTAACCTTCAAGTGCTCGATACGGGTAATGATAATTCGAACTTAAATAGCCTATCAAATAAGCTTCAAAATGGCAAATCTGATTTAATTGTAGGGCCTGTATATCCAAATCATCAAAAACAGCTGGCTCCAATTATTAAGCAAAATAAATCCATTCAAGTATTACCATTTCATTCAACCTGGACTGATTTAAATAATAACCCTAATATCTACCAAATTACTTCAAACGATAGTTTGTTGTATGACATAATGGCTAAAAGTATTGCCGATTCAATTAATGGGAAAAAAGTTGTTTTAATTAAATCAGTCAATAATATTGAGAACGAACAGCAATTTATAAATCAGTTGAAACGAAATATCCCGCCAGATCAAATGTCTGAATTTGTTTTTTCAAAAGGAGCACTTGCTCGTATGGAACCTTATGTGAATAAAGAGACTCCAACGGTTTTTGTTTTAGCATCGAAAGACGAAGTGTTTGTTAACCAGGTGATAATCGTATTACAAGCAATTTCAGATAAGGGATTTGGTAATCTTACACTTTGGGGACCTCCAGTCTGGTTGAAATATTCCAGTATCGATCCTGAAGCTATTCATAAATTAAATGGACATATTTTTTCAACATACGGAGTGGATTATCAGGATCAAACAACACAATTATTCTTAACTAATTACAGAGAATTGTATAAAACTGAACCATTTGCCTTTTCGCCTTATTTTCAAAGGCCTGTGAATGGATCCAATTATAGTAGATATGGGATTTATGGATATGATATTGGAATACATTTTATTGGGTTAGCTTTGAGAACTAAATATCAGAACTCATTTTCAAATTCATATGATGGTCATCTTATTCAAAGTAATTTTAAATTCAATTCATATACTCCATTTACGGGTAAAGTAAATCAAGGTCTTTTTATTATTCGTTTCAATAGAGATTATAGTGTTGATCGATTAATCGTTAATTGATAATCGGTTAAGCTCATTTAATCTGAATTTATACAGGATGAAAATTGTATGATTATTAATATCTTGAGTATTGCTGTTGAGATATCTAAATATCTACACCTTTAAGTTTTGTTTCAGCTAATTCTAATTCATAAATGATATCAGTTAATCAGTTATCTGTCTATTTTGGTGGTTTTGCTTTATTTGATGAAATCTCTTTTTTAATCAATCCCAAAGATCGAATAGGACTCATAGGGAAGAATGGAGCTGGGAAATCAACTCTGCTTAAGATATTGTCAGGCAATCAACTACCAACTAATGGCAGTGTTTCAAAACCTAATGGTTTAACTATTGGATATTTACCTCAGCACATAAGTGTACTTGATAAAAATTCGTTAATTGAAGAAGTTGAATTGGCATTTGATGAATTAAAAGGGATAGAAAAACGATTAAAATATTTAAATCAGTATATTTCAGATTGCCAAGATTATCATTCCGATGCCTATTCCGATGCCATTCATGAATTAACGGACAAAACGGATCGATACCACTTACTAGGAGGTGGAAATTATAGAGGAAAGGCCGAACAAACATTAAAAGGGTTAGGCTTTGAGAATAGCGACTTCGATAGACCTACAAGCGAATTTAGCGGTGGTTGGCGTATGCGAATTGAGTTAGCTAAAATTTTATTGAAAGATCCAGATGTTTTTTTGCTGGATGAACCTACAAATCATTTAGATATTGAATCAATACAATGGCTTGAAGATTTTTTAAAAGGATATAGAGGAGCTGTATTGCTTATTTCGCATGATAAAACATTCTTGAATCAGATTACAACGCGAACCATCGAGATATCTTTAGGCAAAATCTATGATTATAAAGCGTCTTACAATGAGTTTGTTGAGTTAAGGTTAGAAAGGCATCAACAACAATTAAATGCTTACAATAATCAGCAAAAATTTATTGACGATACCGAAAAGTTTATCGATCGATTTAGATCAAAAGCAACTAAAGCGGTTCAGGTTCAATCGCGCATAAAACAGCTCGATAAAATTGATCGTATCGAAGTCGATGAATTCGATAATAGTCGATTAAATATAAAATTTCCACCAGCACCTCATTCTGGAAACATAACTGTTGAAGGTAAAAATATTTCTAAATCGTTTGGTGATTTAGAAGTGATAAAAAATATAGATTTCCAGATAGTAAGAGGTGAGAAAATTGCATTAGTTGGCAGAAACGGAGAGGGTAAAACAACACTCGCTCGAATGATTTTGAATGAAGTTGATTATCAGGGTGATATAAAATTGGGGCATCAAGTGCAAATTGGATATTTTGCTCAAAATCAAGCCGAAAAATTAAATGAACAGCTAACTGTTTTTGAAACAATTGACAAAGAAGCCGTTGGAGAAATACGCACTAAAATTCGCGATTTACTGGGTGCTTTTATGTTTAGTGGTGAGGATGTTGATAAAAAAGTGAGTGTGTTATCAGGTGGAGAACGAACTCGTTTGGCAATGGTTCAGCTATTGCTAAAACCAGTCAATTTCCTTATAATGGATGAGCCTACTAATCATTTAGACATTCGATCGAAAGAACTGCTAAAGCAAGCATTAATTAAATACGAAGGAACTGTTTTAATAGTGAGTCATGATCGTGAATTTTTAAATGGATTGAGTACCCGAATACTTGAAATTAGACAAAAAACAATTAAAGAACATTTAGTTAATATTTTTGAGTTTTTGAAAGCTCGAAAAGTTGAGTCATTAATGGAATTTAGTAAGCGAGCGACTAAAGATTTAGGTCTAAATTCCGAAGATGTTGCGAATAGTTCATCAAAAAGTGCTTTCGAAGAACGAAAAGAACTAAATAAAACTTTAAAAAAGGCTCAAAAAAGTATTGCTGAAAACGAGCAGGAAATTGCCTTGCTTGAGAGTAAACTTGAGGATATTAATACAAAAATGAGTTTAGGCGATAATCAGGATGCTGAGATTTTTCATGAGTATGAAAAAATTCAAAAGCAACTGGAATTAATAATGGCTAGTTGGGAGAAAAATCATGAAGACCTTGATGTTATAACAGAAAAAATTAATAATCTAAAATAATTATACATGACCACTAATTTTGTTTTTGGACTGCATGCAGTTATTGAAACCATTACTGCCGGCAAAGAAATTGAAAAACTTCTCATTAAAAAAGGGTTGATTGGTGATTTGTCGAAAGAATTAATGGATTTGGTTCAAGAACACCAAATACCCTATCAATTAGTTCCAATTGAAAAAATAAATAGAGTTACCCGAAAAAATCACCAAGGAGTGGTAGCTTTCATTTCTGTTATCGAATATCAGCAAATCGATAATGTATTAGTGAGCGTTTTTGAAAAAGGAGAGACTCCTTTAGTTTTGGTGCTTGATGGCATTACCGATGTTCGAAATATTGGAGCCATCGCTCGCTCGGCATTATGTGCAGGCGTACATGCAATTGTAGTACCTGAAAAAGGATCTGCAACAATTACTGCCGACGCTATAAAAACCTCTGCAGGAGCATTGCTGGAATTACCCGTTTGCCGTGTTAAAAACCTATTTAAAACTGTTGAATATCTTAAAAATAGTGGATTGAGTATAGTTATTGCTTCGGAGAAAGCCTTTGAACCTTATTATTCATGTGATTTTAACTTACCCCTAGCTATTATTATGGGGTCAGAAGATACAGGTGTTGACCAACAGTTGGTGAAAATGGCTGATCAAAAATGCCTTATCCCTCTTCAAGGTCCTATTAAATCATTAAATGTCTCAGTTGCTGCCGGTATCATCCTTTTCGAATCTGTTAAACAGCGAGCAATAGTTAAATGAATGTTCACAACTATTGTTGAATTCTTAAGTTTTAAAGTGTTTGATATAATAGGTTGTTAATCAGTGATTTTTGATGTTTGGTATATTGGTTTAGTAATAGAATAGCTTTTAATAATTGATAATCAATACCTACAGAATTTGTTTTTACTTATAAATTTTCTAAATTGGCTATGTTATATTTACATTAAAAATATGTTATTTCAGCCTTAAATTCGTTATTTATGAACCACAAAGAACGAGTCCTAAAGGCTCTAAACCTTGAACAGCCAGATCGTGTCCCATTTTTTTATTGGGATGTTCCAGAATTTGGTAAGCGTATGATTTCACATCTGGGGTTGGATAGTAGAGATGAATTATTAGAGTACTTAGATGTTGATTTTAGATGGGTAGAGCCTGATTACATCGGTCCTTCATTGATCGGAAATAAAAAAGAAAGTAAAAAAGACATTTGGGGAGTAGGTTACACACGAATAAACTTAGGAGAATACTCGTATTGGGATGCAACAAATTTTCCATTAGCTGGAATTACAGACGTAGCTGCTCTAGAGGATTATCCTTGGCCAACTACAGTATTATTTGATTTTGCATCAATAGAGCATAAACTTGAAAAATACAAGGATTATGCCATAATGACAGCTCCTGGATACTCATCTCCAGGTTTGTTTCGAATTATACAACGAATGCTGGGCCGAGAGTCTTATTTGGATGTCATGATGTATCATCCTATATTCTTTAGTGCTTTAACTCATAAGATTATCGATTTTTATGTTTCGTTTATTGCGGAATTATTTAAAGTTGCGGGTAATCGAATTGATTTTATCAGATTGGCTGATGATTTTGGAATGCATGAAGGTTTAACAATATCGCATGATCATTGGGAACAAATTTGCAAACCGGCTTTTGAGAAATTTTTAGAAGTACCGCGAAAGAATGGAGCTAAGTTTTATATGCATAGTTGTGGAAGTGTTCGTAAATTAATTCCTGAATTTATTTCATTAGGTGCAGATGTTTTGGATCCTATTCAAACCAGAGCTACCGGAATGTCACCAACTGGGTTAAAGAAAGATTTTGGCCGCAGAATAACCTTTTCAGGAGCAATGGATGAAGAGTTATTATTGCGAAAGGGAACGCCTGAACAGGTAAAAAATGGCGTTATTGAGCTTCTTGATATAATGGCTCCTGGCGGAGGATTTATTTTAGGCCCATCGCATAAAATAAAAATAGAAACCCCTATTGAAAATGTTTTAGCCATGTATCAAACTGCCAAAGAATGGCAATACCAAGAATTAGAAAAATAGAAATTTTTACTTTGGAATTTTTTTTTGAAATAAACTCGATTCTTTTTTTGTTTTTGCTCACATGATTTTATATTTGCGATCTGAAAGGATCGAAATTGATAGAGAAACTTTCAAAAAAAAAATTAACTCATTATTGAAACTTTTAATCAGCTAAGGCGGTTAAAATGATAAAGTGAGATTCATTAATAATAGAATTCCAAAATTATTTTTATTTTATGAATACATCAAATAAACCAAGGGTTATCAAAGATTTTGAAAAGCTTGATCCAGCTATCCAGCTAATGATACAGGACGCTTTTCCAGGAGGGTATGGCAATCAGCTTATTTCTATCGCAAATAAGGATGGTATTTTAATTAGTGCTCTTCCTTTTGAAACAGAGGATCGCTATTACTTGGTTAAAATGCCACTTAAGTTTTCGAAAGTAGTTGATTCTGACGATGATGATTTCGATGATGATTACATCAAGGAGACAAGTAAGCCTGATTTGGATGATGAATTTAAGAAAGAATTCGGCGACGATGATGATTCAGATGATGATAAATTTGACGATGACGACGACGATGATTTAGATGATATTCCTGATGATTCGGAAAGCGAAGAAGATGATGATGAAATTTAATACAAGAAAAAGCCGTTTTTAACGGCTTTTTTTATTTGCCAATGTGCTTCTCAACAATATTAATTATTTCACTTTCTTTTTTAAGCGCTTTCTCATATGTTTTATTCGCTCTATTAATCAACTCCTCCGAAAGTGATTTATCATCTAACGTTTTTGCATTGATTTTCACATTCAAATAAGCTCCTTTAATTGCCGACAAAGCACATATTGCTCCAACACCTGTATCCGAAATGCTGTTGGAGTTCCCATTTTGAGCCATTTCATTCAGTATTTCCATCGATGCATATGCATTTTCCATTACTTCTATTGGAACTTTTATGGCATTTAATAATGCATTAGTAATCGAAATATGTCTTAACTCTTTTTCTTTTTCAGTCGATTTTGGCATTTCATAAGCCGACATAATCATCGAAAATGCATTCGTGTCATCATCAACAAGTTTCAATAGTTTCTTTTGAATTTCCATGCCTAGCATCGCTTGATGTGAGAAGTATTCAAGTTTTGATTCCCAACCTCTCTTTTGAGCCGATAAATTTGCGACCATTGCGGCTAACGACACACCCAAAACACCGAGATAGGCTGCTACTGAACCTCCTCCAGGAGCTGGAGCTTCGGATGAAGTTAATTGAGCAAATGATTCGAGTGGAAGTTGGATTAACGAATTTGCAGTAACGTCATTTATTGAATATTCGATTATTTTTTTTGAAGGATCAAAAGGATAAAGCTCATCTAAACCCATTGATTTTACTGCAATTCGAATAAGTTCATTATCCGATATACCCATTGATCTTTTTTGTTTTGCTAAAAAATATCGACCGGCATCAAGCATGGTTTTGAGAGGGACAACACCAATTAATTCCGAGCCAGTCACTCTAAGTCCTCTTTCTGATGCTTTTTCGCATGCTTTATCAAATGCAATGTGTAAAGGGGTAGTATCTAATTTGGTTAAATTCATTGAAATTTGAGCTATGTCATGCTCCTTAATGAACCAACCAATTGCTTTAACCGATTTTAGTAATCCTGGCTCATAAATGGGCTCGCCCAAACTGTTTTTGATTATTTTGCCAGTTAATGAATCTCCTTCTCGTTTAATTCGTCCGAGTTCTCTTAAATCAAAAGCTACTGAGTTCGCACGTCGAACCGATATAGTGTTTAAGTTAATATTGTATGCAACTAAAATGTTGCGAGCGCCAATAGCAATGGCTCCCGATTTAGCTATTGTAGGATTCCATTGATTTGGTCCAAAATCAGGTTCCCATTCAGATAAGGCCATTTTGGCTTGTAATCCTTCGTATTCGCCTGATCTGCAAGTTGCTAAATTCGTCCTTTTATTGGTTGATGCTGACTGTTCGTAACAATATACTGGTATTCCCAATTCATCACCCACTCGAGCAGCTAATTTATGCGAAAGGGCTATTACTTCGCTCATATCAATGTTTGCAATGGGAATTAATGGACAAACATCTGTAGCTCCAAATCGTGGATGAGCACCATGATGTTGGCTCATATCAATTAATTCTTTTGCTTTTTTTATGAGTTGAAAAGCTGTTTCAACCACATCATCCGGATTACCAACAAAAGTCATTACCGTTCGGTTAGTTGCTTTTCCGGGATCAACATCTAACAGTTTAACACCATTTGCAAGGGTTATGATACTTGTAAGTTCATTAATTATATCCATATTATTCCCTTCACTAAAATTGGGAACACATTCAATTAGTTTTTTCATTGGTTGATATTTGTTTTTGCCTGTTAAAATATAATTGTATCATAATTTGGTATGATGGATTTCTCCATTTAAAATAACAGTTTCGATTTTGTTATCGCCAAAAGCATATGGAAGATAATTGATAGACAACATTGGTTGGGTTATAATGATATTCGCTTTCTTCCCAATAGTGATTGATCCATGTGTTTTTTCAAGTCCCATTGCATAAGCTGCATTTATGGTAGTTGCATGAATTGTTTCGGACGGAAGCATACGATAGATTAAGGATCCTAAGGAAACGATTAATTGCATATTACCCGATGGCGAAGATCCCGGATTATAATCCGATGCTAATGCAATAGGTAAACCTTGATCAATCATTTTACGAATAGGAGCATTGGGTAATCCTAAAAACAATGAAGCTCCAGGAAGGACGGTTGGCATTGTTTGGCTGTTTATTAAAACATCTATTTCTACTTGAGAAAGATGTTCTAAATGATCAACAGATAAAGCATTGTGTTTTACTCCAACTTGCACACCACCAGTTAACCCTAATTCATTGGCATGTATTTTTGGGACTAATCCATATTTCTGAGCAGCATCTAAAATTTGAGAGGTTTGTTTTGGAGAGAAAAACCCAGTATCACAAAAAACATCAACAAAGTCGGCGAGTTGTTCATTGTGTACTGCTGGTAACATCTGGTTGATTATTAAATCAATATATTTTTGCGGATTTGATTTGTAAATTGATGGGATCGCATGAGCTCCTAAAAAAGTTGATTTAATTGTTAGTGAACTCTTCTCTTTTAATTGTTTAATAACACGTAACATTTTTAATTCCGAATCAACGGTTAATCCGTAACCGCTTTTTATTTCTACAGCACCGGTACCATATTTAGCCATGTTTTCTAATCGATTATAGGCATCATCATATAGTTTGGATGAGGAATAATTTGCTAATTGATTGGCTGAGTTTAAAATGCCACCACCTCTTAATGCAATTTCTTCGTACGTTAGTCCGTTTAACTTATCTACAAATTCCGATTCGCGCCAATTCGCAAACACGCAGTGAGTATGTGAATCGCAAAAAGCAGGCATTACGATGCGTTCTCTGGCATCAATAACGATGTTCTTGCAATGAGTTTCAAGTGAAAGTTCATACATTTTTCCAAAACCAGAAATCAATCCTTTTGAAATGGTTAAGAATCCATCTTTAATACATTCAAGGTGTTGCATGTCATAACCTCTTACCGTTCGTGTTTCAGGTGGTAAAATTTGAATTAACTCACGTATGTTGGTTATGATTATGTTTTGAGCCATCGCATTAGTTTTAATAAAAATAGCTTAAATATGACTGTTATGGTATGATAAACATCACTGACAATAGCTCCGAATAATAATTTAAAGAATAGCGTTTGACTGAATGCATTTTTTTACTTTTGCTAATAAATTCATCGAAGTGAAAAAGATACCACATACTTATGTTATTGTCTTTTGTATTGTTGTTTTAGCTGCATTTGCAACTTGGATTATTCCAGGTGGAGAATATGTTCAAGAATACAATTACTTGGGGGACAAGGAAGTTATTTATCGATCTATTCCTTCCAACCCTCAGTCTTGGCAGGTGTTTTCCGCGCTATTTGATGGGTTTGTTCGACAGGCTGGTATTATTGCCTTTATATTAATTATTGGAGGAGCATTTTGGATAGTAAATGAAACAAAGGCATTGGATTTATTCATAAATTCATTTTTAAAATATGCGAATAAAGGGGAGAGATACTCCGTTATTAAAAAAATAGGTTCCGATAATGTCATTATCATTTTCATTATGGTCATGTTTTCGGTATTTGGAGCTGTATTTGGAATGAGTGAAGAGACAATTGCATTTGTTATCGTTTTTGTTCCCTTATCAATTTCAATGGGATACGACAGTATAACAGGTGTGGCTATGGTATTTGTTGCAGCCTCTTTGGGATTTGCTGGAGCCATATTAAATCCATTCACAATTGGTATTGCTCAAAGTTTAAGTGGACTACCATTGTTTTCGGGAATGGGATATCGATTAATCTGTTGGTCCATAATAACGGTTGTTGGAATTGTGTTTGTGCTTCGTTATGCAATCCGAATTAAGAAAAACTCTACCTCTTCGTTGGTTTATGACGATGATTTATATTGGAGAAATAAAATCGACAAAACCAATCATCCAATTAAAGAAAAATCAACCTTAAACGGTTATGTTTTACATGGATTAATCGTTATCGCTCTTGCACTATTTTCATGGTACATACCTTTGTCAAAAATTAATATAGGCTCGCTAAGTATTGATATCCCAATATTGCCAATAACAACTTTGATATACGCTATTTTTGGAGTAATTGCAATCAAACATTCAAGTCAATCGTATGTATTGTTAATGATTCTTTTTACCATTATATATCTCATAATAGGGGTGATGGCTCATGGATGGTATATTAAAGAGATATCTACTTTGTTTTTGGTTTTAGGACTTGCGTCAGGAGTTGTAATGAATATTTCAGCAAATCAAATAACCAAATTGTTTTTAACAGGCGCAAAAGATATTTTTTCAGCTGCTTTTATTGTAGGATTGGCAGGAGGAATAATAATTATACTTGAAAATGGCAAAGTCATTCATCCGTTGTTGCACTACATGGCAAATGGAATGGGCAATTTTGGCAAAACAGCCACTCTAGGCGTTATGTATGGAATTCAAACAGTTATAAATATTTTTATTCCGAGCGGATCTGCTAAGGCAGCCTTAACCATGCCAATTATGGCGCCGTTTAGTGATTTAATAGGTTTGTCGCGCCAAGCAACGGTTTTAGCATTTCAATTTGGTGATGGATTTACAAACATGATTACGCCAACCTCGGGTGTTTTAATTGGGGTAATAGGAGTTGCTCGAATACCATATATTAAATGGTTGAAGTGGATATCGTGGTTTATGGTAGCATTAATCCTTCTAGGGTTTCTTCTTTTGATACCAACTGTTTTTATTCCATTGAATGGATTTTAACGAATGCCAATTTATAAATAAATGGAAACAAACCCAGGTAAAGTGCTTAAATATTGCCCCAGATGTGGAGGCGATAGTTTTATTTTTGATGGGATAAAAGCGTTTGAATGCAATAAGTGTCATTTTACTTTTTATACAAATTCAGCAGCTGCAGTTGCCGGTATAATTGTCAATTCGAACAACCAGATATTACTTACAACTAGAGCTTACGAACCCATGAAGGGCTTTCTTGATTTGCCAGGTGGATTTGTTGATCCATTTGAATCGGCTGAAGATGCAATGGTTCGAGAAATTAAAGAGGAGCTTAATCTTGAAGTGATTAATCTACGTTATTTGGCTTCATTTCCTAATGAATACATATTTTCAGGATATTCAGTATACACTACCGATTTAGGATTTGAGGTGAAAGTTAAAAATTTCGATTTTATTGAGTCAAAAGATGATATTTCAGGTTATATCTTCATTCATCCATCGGAAATTGATTATTCAAAAATTGCATCAGACTCTATCTCGAAAATATTAATATGTTACATTCAAAAAACAGCCGAACATTAATTAATGCTCGGCTGCTTACTTTTTTTTAAGATGAAGGGTAACTTTAAAATTATGAGATGGTGGGCAACTTTCAGAAACTATCAGAATCAGTTTGTGGTATTTGACCATTTTATTGAATGAACTTCGGATGTGTTTTCAAACTTCCATTGTATTGTACGAAGGTAATAAGGATGGCTTTAAATAGAATAGTTACTTCTAATGGATTTGGGAGATAATAAGGTCTATTTTACACCCCCCTTTTGGGTGGATACCAATAAAAACGGAAATCACTTTATGTTCTTTTCTCGAGTAAAAGGCACAAATTTTACAGGTAACAGTTTTGTTTTAATCAACTTACCTTGCTTTTTTTGATAGAGCTTTAAATACTGCATTCCATTCTCAGGGCCAACAGGAGCAATTAATAAGCCATTGTCTTTCAGTTGTTCAACAAGTGGTGGTGGAATTACTTTAGGGGCGGCCGTAACCATAATAGCATCAAAAGGTGCGTATTGTTTCCATCCTTGATACCCATCGCCAATTTTTACTTTAATGTTATTATATCCCAGTTCTTTCAATCTGGTTCTAGCTGATTCTCCCAATGGTTTAACAATTTCAATAGTATATACCGAATCAGCTAATAACGATAAAATGGCAGCTTGATAACCGGAACCGGTACCTACTTCTAATATCTTTTGAGTTTTTTTTAGATTCAGTTTTTCCGTCATGTAGGCAACAATATACGGCTGGGAAATCGTTTGATTGTATCCAATGGAAAGTGGCATATCGTCGTATGCCAAGTGTTGATATTCTTTTGATACAAATGCATCACGAGGAACTGTTTTCATTGCATTTAAAACATCCTCATTACGAATACCTCTATTCATGAGTTGTTCTTTAACCATTTTTTGTCTTTTCGAGACATCATCTTGCATAAACATTGCAACTATAAATGATAAAAATAATATTCGCATGAAACATCTATTTGATAGTTAAAGGTAATGTCGAAATTATCTGATAAATATATATAATTCAACCATTAAGATAATCAAACTATCAAACTATTTGATATGATAACTTTACATTTATTTGTATAGAAGTTGAATGGATTGATTTAAAAGTACTAAAAAACCAGAAGTGTGTCAAGGGATACATTTTTAATTGTCGATGATTAGATTAGTTAAATGGATTAATCTATTTTTGTTTTTTAAACAGAAATATGGCTCGCTACTTTATTGAAATGGCATACAAAGGCAGTAATTACCATGGTTGGCAAATTCAACCCAATGCAATTACTGTGCAAGAAGTATTAAAAAAACAACTGTCGCTACTATTGCAAGATACCATTCAAGCAACTGGAGCCGGAAGAACAGACACTGGCGTGCATGCCAAGTATTTTGTAGCTCATTTCGATAGTGAAAAAATGATAGCTGATAAAGCTGTTTTTTTGCGCAAAATAAATGGTTTGCTACCAAAAGACATTGTTATCTATTCTGTAGCTGAAGTTGCCAACGATGTTCATAGTCGATTTCAAGCTATTTCGCGTACTTACAAGTACTATTTGGCATCACAAAAATCACCTTTTAAGGAAGGATTAATCTATGTTACCAATTTTAATTTTGATTTTGAAAAAATGAATGAAGCAGCAAAGCTATTATTCAATTTCACTGATTTCACAAGTTTTAGTAAGTTGCATACCGATGTGAAAACTAACAACTGCATCGTTAAAAAAGCAAATTGGACTTTCGAAAATGGCGAATGGGTTTTTACCATTGAAGCAGATCGTTTTTTACGCAATATGGTTCGCGCAATTGTAGGCACTTTATTGCTAGTAGGCCGAGGGAAATTAAGTGTTGAGGAATTCGAGAACGTGATAAAAGCTAAAAATCGATCATTGGCAGGATCTTCGGCTGCTGCTGAAGGGCTCTATTTAACCAATATCACTTATCCTGATGAACTCTTTAAGCCTACCTATATGAAATACTAATTCTCTGAATTCCAAATTTTCCACGACTCCTCGGCTTGGATATAAAGCATTTCCAGTCCATTTTTTATTGTAGCACCCTGTTTGGCTCCAAGCTCTAAAAACTTAGTTAATTCGGGATTGTATACCACATCATACAATAAGTGATCTGGACTTAAATGTTGATAAGGAATATCGGGATACTCATCAATATTTGGATACATGCCAATCGGAGAGGTGTTAACAATAATATGGTAGGTATCTAAAATTTCAGATGTCAAGTTGGCATAACTCACTTGCGATGGTTCTGTAGGATTTCGAGAAACAAATCGATAGGTTATACCCAATTTTTTCAATGAATAGGCCACCGATTTCGCAGCACCTCCAGTTCCAAGAATTAGAGCCTTTGTGTGGCTCGCTTTTAGCAGTGGTTTAATTGAATTAATAAACCCAATTGTATCGGTATTGTATCCAATGAGGTGGGTTTTGTTATTAATGTGTTTGAATTTAATAACGTTTACAGCACCAATTGCTTTAGCAACTTCATTAATCTCATCCAAATAAGGAATTACCAATTTTTTGTAAGGTATAGTGACGTTTAGTCCAGCCAAATAGGGGTGGTGCTTCAGCAAACCATTGAATTCATCTATTGATGTGATGGGGAAGTTCAAATATCTGGCTTCCATACCTTCACTTTCAAATTTTTCGGAAAAAAATTTTTGAGAAAATGATTGTTTTAAAGGATATCCAATTAATCCAAATGTTTTCATCACACCAATATTTGATAATTATAGATAGTTCCCTTAAAATATTGAAAAATAAGTAGAGGGAATTAATTAGATATTAGAATTATATCATGCTTTTAGGAAGAAATGATAAGAGTGTGTCACCTCTAAGGCCTAATCTTAGCGTTTCCAATGGTATCATTTCATACGGAGCAATATTTCCTAAATTTACCTGATAACCAAAATGATGTACGAACCAAACTTGCTGACTTTTTATTGGAGCTTCCCAAATAATTTTGGATTGCTCAATATGAGTTTCAATATCTTTAATAAGTTTGGTATTTGCTGATCCATCGCTATTGTAGATGCCAATATTTCCGCTTTCGCGAGCTTCGGCAATTACTTTCCACGCACCAGCTTCCAACTCTGTTTTCATCATCATAATCCACTCTTCGTTGGTTATGATGCGACCAGCCAATTTCGAACCCACTTCACTTAAAACAGTATAGTTTTTCGATAATTGGCTAATGTATTCAAGTTTTTCATCATGCGGAAGTTCAATTGTTCCATCTGAAACTTCAACATATTCGATTTTATATTTTTCCAGATAGCGTTGATAGTCATCAAACATTCCTCGAATGATAAAAGCTTCGAATAATGTTCCTCCAAAATAGGGTTGAACATTAGCTTCTTTGTACAGTTTAATTTTTTCTGGTACAAAAGGTGTTATTAGCGAGGTTCCAAAACCAAATTTCACCAAATCGGTATATTCAGCAGAGACAGAGCAGAAATTTTCTGTTTCTCTAAGGCTTAAACCTTTATCCATCATCATTGTAACACCGGCATCACGAGGTTTAACTTGTCGTTCCGGTAAATAAGGGAGTTGATAATTCAAACTCATGATTTATTCTATCGTTTTTTAGAAGTGAATTTTTTTATGGCAGCTACTTTTAATAGATCTGGAAATTCAGCCAAAATTAAATCATAATCCTCGGGTTGATTTTTAAAGCCTATTTTAAAGTAAGCGAAAGCTAAATCAGCATCTTTACCAATTGTTAAATAAATATGGGCAGCAATGTATGCAACTGCGCCTACTGATGGGAAATTGATTAATGCTTTTTCGATAAATCGAATGGCATTAAATCGATCGCTGATTAAGCTTTTTAACTGAAAAAGTTCAATCCAAGCTAATGTGTTATCAGGCTCCAGTTCAATGCTTTTTTTTATTGAATCTAATGAGTTGGGATAGTTTTTTGTTTCGAAATAGCATTTGGCAAGCGCTAGCCAATAATCGGGATTTTCAGGAAATAAGGCAATAGCTTTTAAGAATGCATCAGTAGCAATGTCGAATTTAAGCAAATTCATGTTAGATGTTCCCAAACCATACCAAACATCGGGATGAATTACCGATTGGGTTAAGGCCAATTCATAAAAACGAATAGCCATAATTGGATTGTTAATTTGCTCCCAACACTCTCCAATGTATTGCAACGAAAGAACATTTATTCCAGTCAAAGAGCAATAATCTAAATAAAGATCTAATGCTTTGTCGAATTGATCTAAATGGGCTAATGCATTTCCTTTATTGAAAACCGATTCAGGATGATAAGGATCAATAGCCAAAGCGTAATCATATGCTTTGATTGCGTTCTCAAACTCCTCTGTTTTACTATAAAGAATTCCTAGGTTATACCACGAATTTTCGTAAAAAGGATCTAGATCAAGCAGTTTTATATATGCTTCAATTCCTTTTTCAATATTCTCCTCTTTGTCGTAAGCAAATGCTAATTCAAAAAGTAAGTTTTTATTGTTGATATAAGAATGAATGTTTTTTTCAAGAATCTCAATGGTTTGAATGTAAAATCCATCGCCATTTAAATTATAGGCCATATCGAATAAACACTGCTCACGATCTTCAACAGCATTGTTTAAAACAAAATTAAATGCCGACAAAGCTGATTTAATATCACCTTTTTTCAAATATAACCATGCTAAAGTCATATATATTTCGATACTATTTGTCTCGAAACGAATTCCTTTATGTAAAATGGTTAAGGCTTTGTCGTATTCTCCTTGTTCTGTTAAAATAATGGCTTGTTTAATTTGAAGACTTAATGCGTCGGGGTGTTGTTTTATACCAACCGACAATATCTGATCAGCCATCGCTATTTGGTTTTTATCCAAGTAGTGATCGAACATGTTTTCAATTTGATGCACATCGAAATAAAACTCTTTATTCACGAAGTTCATCTCTTCGAAACGACCGAGAGAATCATTAGTATCATCTATATTTCCTTGCAAGTAGTCCTGCATAGTTTAGTATTGTTGATGCAAAAATATCAATAATACCTGTAAGTCAGCAATAATACTGATTAATAGTGAAGTTATTTTATTAACAATTCATTGATAAGTTTAGTTACTGTTTGTATATCAGCAATATAGTGTGATATACAAAATATTGAAAAACTACTGATGATTGTCTCTGAATAAATCGTTAAGTGTTTTTACAGGATTAAATGTAGTTAAGGGTACTTCTACAAAAAAGGTTAACCAATGAGCCATGGCACCATTCCATAATCCCGGTAATTCAAGTGCTTTTAATGGTTTTCCATTCATCGATTTCTTTGAAATAAAGCCAGTGTCTGGGTCAACATATAGAGTTAGATTAATTTTTTTGTTTTGATAATTTTTCAATGAACAAACGATATCAACAGGATTAAAGTGCGTCGATTTTTTAATAATTTCAACTTTTGCAGGATCTGTTAAATCTATTTGAGAGCTTTCAACTATTTGCATAGATAAGTTTCCTTCACTATCTCTAACCCAAAATGGGCCACCACCGGGTTCTCCTTCGTTTTTAACCATTCCGCAAACTCTTATTGGACGATTTAAAATCCCATTTAAAAACTGTTTCAATAAATCACCATCTAATAATTCCACCTTTTCAGGCAAGCTTATCCCTATATCCTTTTTAATGAAAGGAATTATTTCATTCTGAATTTCATCTGAGCTAGCATGATTAAGTTTTGCAAGTGTGCTAAATATCTTGGTTTGAATACTAATAAGTAATCCAGCTAGTATTTTTTTATATTCGATGGTGTCGTGCATTTTTCGATGAGGCACAACATTGTCAATGTTTTTTATGAATACAATATCGCTTTTAATGTCATTTAAATTCTCTATTAATGCCCCATGACCACCTGGTCTAAAAACTAAACTGCCTTTTTCGTCCCTAAATGGCTCATTCGATGAAGTAACTGCAATCGTATCAGTTGTTAGTTTTTGATGCGAGAAACTAATATGGTAATGAACGTTATAATGGGCTTCATAAATTGGCTTAGCTATCTCAATAATGTGCTTGAATAGTTTTTCGTGGTCAGGACTTACTGTAAAATGAATTTGAACTCTATCATTAAAATCTTTCCCATAGATAGCAGCTTCAATCATATGTTCATGAATAGGCGTTGTAATCTCAATGGGATGGCTATTGGCATGAAACTTTAAAACACCTTTAGGCAATTGTCCATAGTTGATTCCTTTAGTATCTAGTAAACAATCAATTATCTTGGGTAACAAGGCATCATTATCAATTAGTGATTGAGGTGTAATATTCAATTTTTCAAATAGTTCGTTATAAAATGGCAGTTTGGAAATTTCTTTTGCAAATTCAGTGATATCAGAACTTGGTTGAGATACCTTTCCCAACTTATTATGAGTGTTTAAATAGTCGAAATAGTTTTTAAACATGCGGGTAGCAGCTCCCGAAGCGGGTACAAATCGTGAAATGTTAATGCCAGCTAAAATTGCTGTATGATAAGTGTTTATGTATAATTCTTTTTGCTTTGTAGTCAGATGAATAATTCCATCATCAATAGTAGCCGGCTTTACAATATCAATACTCAAAAATCCATTTTTAAAATGATTCAATTGATTCTCTATTTTTTCAATTGATATGCCCATTTTTTCAATTTGCAACTGATCGTTAAGGTGCAGTGTATCCATAATATGTTGTTTTTACATTCCAATATAACTAACTTTTTTCTATTAAAGTTAAATAATAAAAATTTTAAATATTTTTTCAAGAAAGGTTAGAATAGTATTGTATGATATTATATTTTGTATGTCACATTGGTTTAATGCATTAACATATGAGTTAGGGGTTTAGGCAGGGCGAATTTTCGAACAAATAAGTCTAAAGGTCTGATGGCTAATTGCCTAATGTGTTTTTCATTGATAGAAAAATAATAAATTGCATTCCGTAAAACACTAAATTATGTATCAAATTGTATAAATATGAGAAGAACAATTTTTTATTTTGTTGCATTTGCCTTGTGTACAAATGTTTTTGCCGAAGGCTATCAAGTTAACTTGCAAGGTAACCGGCAAACAGGAATGGGACATGCTGGAACAGGCCTGAATTTAGGTGCTTCTAGCATACATTTTAATCCAGGTGCATTGGCACTTATGAAAACCAAATCAGAGTTTTCGTTAGGTGGAAGTTTAATATTTGGCAAAAACACATTCCAAAAACAAGGATCTGATTATGTGGCTCAAACAGATAATCCAATTGGAACACCTTTTTATTTTTACGGTGCAACCAAGCTTAACGACAAATTAGCCATTGGATTAGGAGTTACAACTCCGTATGGCAATTCCTTGAAATGGGATGATAAATGGGATGGACGATTTTTAATTCAAGGTATTTCGTTAAAAGCAATATATGTTCAACCAACTATTTCATATGCCATTAATGAAATGATTAGCATTGGTGCAGGACCAGTTTTAGCTTATGGCGATGTAAAACTTAGTAAAGGTTTACCTTTGAGTGATGCAGTTGGAGAGGGTAGTGCTGAACTAAACGGAAATACAATGGCTTATGGTTTTAACGCCGGTATTTATTTGCAACCTACTCCCGAACTATCGTTTGGTATGAGTTACCGTTCTAAGATTAACATGAAATTAGATGAAGGAACAGCTAGTTTCGATGTTCCAGATGTTTTAATTGGTAGCACAAGTTTTCCTGCTGAAACTAAATTTAATGCAGAGCTACCATTACCTGCCAATTTGGTTTTTGGTGCGGGCTACAAAGTTTCCGATAAACTAACTCTAGCATTAGATTTACAATATGTATTTTGGTCGACTTACGACTCGTTAAACTTCGATTTCGAATTTAATAGTCCTTCATTGGCTGATTCGAAGAATGCTCGCAATTACGAGAATACTTTGGTTTATCGTTTAGGTGCAGAGTATAAAGTAACCGATAAATTTATGGGCCGTGCTGGATTTGCATATGATTCAACACCCATTACTAAAGGATATCTTACCCCAGAAACCCCCGGAGCTAATAAGTTTAATTATACCTTAGGTTTGAGTTATAAATTTACAGAGGGGTTATCTGTTGATGTATCATTCTTATTTATTAAAGCTCAGGAACGAAAGGATGGATATGCTGATGCCAATTTTTATGGCACCTATAATACCACAGCAGTAATTCCAGGTTTTGGAATTAATTATTCGTTTTAGTTTTTCAGTTTAAACTTTAAGAATTTAAGATTATGAATTGTATTAAAAATATATGGATTTTAGGGTTAGTAATACTATTTGTTTCATGCGAACCCTCCTTTGATGAATTTGCACCCTCGAAAGGGGAAGCCGATTTTAGCTCGTTTGTAGCCATTGGAGATAGTTATACAGCTGGATATACCGATGGAGCACTTGGGGCAGAAGGGCAAAAGTATTCGTTTGTAAATATTATGGCTCAGCAATTTAAAACTGTGGGTGGAGGTGAGTTTAAACAACCTTTAACTGCCGAAGGGAAAAGCGTTGGAACAACAACTATTGACGCTCAAGGAAACAAGAATGGCTTTTTTAAATTGTCTGTTACAGCATCTACAGCATCTGGGTTAAAACCAGTGCCAACAGCTGGCGATATGAGCATTTTTACCACATCAGTCGCATTACAAAGTCCTTTC
Source organism: Bacteroidales bacterium (assembly GCA_038212305.1). Classification (GTDB taxonomy): domain Bacteria; phylum Bacteroidota; class Bacteroidia; order Bacteroidales; family Marinilabiliaceae; genus JBBQUP01. The sequence goes on along the minus strand of JBBQUP010000019.1, from coordinate 1,480 downwards.
AATAATATGGGAGTACCAGGTGCTAAATCTATTCATTTAGTTACTCCTGGTTTTGGTAATCCTGCTGCAGGACAAGGAAAATTTAATCCATTTTTCACTAGAATGGCATCAAACCCTGTTTCAACAACAGTATTAGGTGATGCACTTTTAACTGAACCAACCTTCTTTTCATTGTGGATTGGAGGTAATGATGTGTTATGGTATGCATTAGCAGGAGGAGAAGCTGTAAATGGTGGTTTTGGATCCGATGATATTACGCCATTAGATAACTTTAATGGAGCTATTGACTTAATCTTAAATTCGCTTTCAACAGGTGGAGCAACAAAAGGAGTGATGGCAAATATTCCAGATATTAACGCATTGCCTTATTTCACTACAGTTCCTTATAATGCGTTAAAACTTGATCAAACTTCGGCAGATGCTTTAAATGCTGGTTACGCTCAATATAACTTAGCTGCTAATGCTGCTAGTTTGCCTGCCATTGTTTTTGTCGCAGGATATAATCCCTTTGTTATTGCTGATCCTGAATATGCTTTAGGATTTAGACAAATAAAATCGACAGAAAAAGTATTGTTAAGCTTACCTACTGATAAAATTAGTGGAACGGAAAAGTGGGGTAGCATGACTCCGATACCAATTAGTTATATTTTAGATGAAAGCGAGCTTGCCAACATTCGCACCACTACCGCAGCTTTTAATACATCATTAAAAGCAAAAGCAGACGCTAAAGGTCTTGCATTTGTAGATATATTTGCCTTGATGAATGAAATAGTTTTAGGTAAACAATTTGACGGTTTCAAATACTCATCAACATTTGTGAGTGGAGGTATGTTTTCGTTAGATGGTATACATGCAACTAACCGAGGTTCTGCCATTATTGCCAATGAGTTTATAAAAGCTATTAATGCTAAATATGGTGTGAATGTTCCGGTTGTAAATATTAACGATTACAAAACTGTTATTTTTCCTGAAAAACCTCAACAGTAAAATATTTAAACACGATCAAATACATAAAAAAGGGGCGCAATGCCCCTTTTTTATGTATGATTTTTATCGGGATTTAAATAATGTAGCTGTATTTCAAACGAAAAGGTTATTTGGAAATTTGAAGGATGTTAGTTCTCAAAATGATTTTTCTTCCCAGTTCGGCAAAAACTCATCAACGAGTATTATAAAATAGGCAAATACTTGCTGGATGACTATATGTAATGTCGAATCTAATTAGTTATCATGAAACTAGTGCATGATAAATTACTTAACCCACATTGCAGGCCTTACACCCCCGAAATGTTAAATTTAGACCAAAAAGAGCCTTTTTTTAATTATTTTGAAGGGTTACTTTTTACAACTACCTGATTATCAGCATGTGGTTTTTTGCGGTTTTGAAAAAGTGCCTTTGTGTGGACTTCCAAGCATTTGGAATTTAGTCGATTAGATATGATATTTACGGCATGTTTATCAAGTCGATCAGAAAATATTG
>JBBQUP010000018.1:0-40923 GCA_038212305.1 Bacteroidales bacterium | reverse complement strand
ACTGGCTGACCGACTAAATTCTTTGATGTATCTTTGCTCATGGTTGAGATTTTTTGTTCTCCAAAACAAATTTACAACCTTGGGATGAGGCTTCGGTCTTGTCCCTAAAATTTATTTATTCTTTGTCGGTCAGTAGTGATTTATTAACATTGTAAACAATAGATAAAAACACTTTAAATCAAAATCAATCACAGTTATGAAAAATTTACTACCTGTTATTTTATTTGCAATGGCTGCATGTAATCAGCCTAAAATTGCGATTGTCACTACCACGGCAAATGAACCATGGGTCATTTCATATATAGCAAATGAGGTTTCTTCTACAGATAATTCCGATCTAGTGTTGCAAAATTCTGATACTATGCAAACCATTGAAGGTTTCGGAACCTGTTTCAACGAATTGGGGTGGACCTCCCTCCAACGGTTGAGCGAGGAGGACCGAGAAAATATCATGAGGGAATTATTTGCTCCAGAAGTAGGAGCCAATTTCGTTATTTGCAGAATGCCTGTTGCTGCCAATGATTTTGCACGAAAATGGTATTGTTACAATGAGACGGAAGGAGATTTTGATATGACAAGTTTTAGTATATCAACCGACATGGAAACACTTGTTCCATTTATTAAAAATGCTAAAAAATACAATCCCAACCTGAAAGTATGGGCATCACCTTGGTCTCCTCCACAATGGATGAAATACAACAAGCATTACGCTGCAAGGAGTACATGGATTGACCCATCCCTCAAAAAAGGAAAAGATCATAATGCAATAGACAATGGATTACCTAAAGAAAAAGAAGGAAAAGAAGGTACGGATATGTTCATCCAAGAACCTTCCTATTATGAAGCATACGCTCTTTACTTTAAGAAATTTATTGAAGCCTATCGTAACGAAGGAATTAACATTTTTATGCTAATGCCACAAAATGAATTTAATTCGGCACAAATTTTTCCAAGTTGTACATGGACATCAAAGGGACTAACAGAGTTTGTTGGGAAGTACTTAGGGCCTACTATGAAAAAATTAGAGGTGGAAATAATGTTTGGTACAATGGAACGTGGCAATGAAGCATTGGTAGACACGATACTCACTGATCCGGAAGCAAAACAATATGTATCTGGTGTTGGCTTTCAGTGGGCGGGAAAAAAATCAATTGCTGGCATTTATAAGCGTTACCCTAATTTAAAACTTTATCAGACAGAACAAGAATGTGGTGATGGGAATAATGATTGGAAAAGCTGTATTTATTCATGGAGTTTGATGAAGCACTATTTAACCAATGGAGCAAATGCCTATATGTATTGGAACACGTCTCTAGATAAAGGAGGGATAAGCACATGGGGGTGGAGACAAAATTCGCTCGTAAGTGTAGATACCACAAATAACTCTTATAGTTATAACCCCGAATACTACCTGCTTAAACATGTTAGCCATTTTGTAAGACCGGGAGCAAAGCGTTTAAATTCGACGGGAGCTTTTAAAAATTTGCTTGCTTTCAAAAATCCAGATGGAAGTACAGTTCTTGTTTTGAGAAATGACCTGCAAACAGACAAACAAATAATAGTAAAGCTAAACGATAAAAACATTTCCATCCCACTAAAAGCTGATTCTTTCACAACGGTCAAAATTTAATAAAATCAACCTAGCTTTTACAGCACTTTCGTGAAATTAGAAGGATTTTCTATTATTCTATAAACAGAAAAAGAGTATGCTAGAAAAATTAAGAGAAGAAGTATTTGAAGCTAATCTTGATTTAGTGAAACATGGATTAGTGATATTCACTTGGTGAATGCCAATGGTATAGACCGTGAAACAGGTTTGTTTGTAATTAAACCCTCGGGCGTTTCGCATGATGAAATGAAAGCTGAAGACATGGTGGTGGTGGATTTAAATGGAAAAGTGATTGAAGGAAAATGAACCCATCATCGGATACTGCCACTCACCTTTCACTTTATTTAGCATTCCCAAACATTGGTGGTGTGGTTCACACACACTCAACCTATGCTACTGCATGAGCACAAGCCGGTTGTGATATTCCAAGTATTGGAACTACTCATGCTGATTATTTTAGCAATGCCATTCCTTGAACACGTGAAATGACAAAAACTGAGGTAGAAGGTGAATATGAACTCGAAACGGGTAATGTTATTATCGATCGCTTTCAGGGACTAAGAGCAGTCCAATAGGCATCATCCTTCCATAAATATTGAATTCCCATTTACCAAATGCAGCTACAGAATAACCTTTTAGTTGCAGCACCGAAACAATAGTCTGACAGGGTTCCATTACTTTGTCAAATTGATTATTCCTTAAATTAGCATATACTTGATGGTGTCCACAAAAAAAATGAGGAGCGTGAGTCAGCGTAAATAATAACTGAATCATAATGATTAGGAAGTTGTATCGCTGTGAAGGCTATTAAATAAATTCAATACATAATATAAAGGAAATCCTCGGCATAAATAAGCGCTCTTTATAATAACGAATGATTTAAGGGTCGAATTACAATCACCAACGAATTTTCATAAAGCATATGTAATAAATACTAGTGCACCAATAAAAGTGGTTTACAAATGTAGGTTTTACATTGAGTTACATGTGTAAACACTAATAAATACTCTGTATTTCAAATATAAAAATTAGATGATGCATTGGATACGCTCATGGTTTAATACTGTATCTCAGGATATCCTATAATGCAAAAGTGATATTAAAAGGCTAGGGAAGGGGGGATAGGCTATATTTATAGTACTAATATAAATATTTACGAAATAACGTAGATAAGCGACGACATTATTAGTTTAATCATCACATGATCAGTAGTATACATAATTTACTTGAATGATTAGATTAATATTTTTGTATCCATATGTAAATATGGAATGAGGTATTTGAAAATTACGCACTAATATTATGCGTAAAATACTGCTATCCTGTATGTTATTGTATATATCTAAATTAATAATTCAATATTACTTGGTTAAATATGTTAATTGTATAATTCTCTATAACAGTTCTCTTTGGATGTAGATTACATATGTATCGTTAATTAATTTTGTGTATTGCAAATCTATTATTACATTTGTAACTATTCGATATGGTTTAAATTTGTAATAATGAAGGATCGCATACAAGCAATAATTGATAAAAAGCGTTTAACAGCTGCTCGTTTTGCCGAGATGATAGGAGTTCAAAGAAGCAGTATTTCACACATTTTAAGTGGTAGAAATAATCCAAGCCTTGATTTTTTGAATAAAATTCTTGTAACATTTAAAGATATTAGTGGTGATTGGCTTATTACTGGCGATGGTGATTTATTAAAGCAAACAAGCACGAATAAGGCTCCTATTTTTAGATCTGAGTCTATTCCATTACAACAAACGGCATTTCCATTAGAAACGTCTAAAACTGAAGACAGTTTTGATAAAAAAAACAATGCAAACAGCCCTATTCAAATAAATCCATTACCAAACAATCAAACCATAGAGAATGAGAAAGCTACAGGAACTCCTTCAATATCAATCAATTCAGCTGATAGTGTTTTTGTAATGTATTCGAATGGGACTTTTAAAGAATATATTCAACAAAAAAGTTAGAGGTAGTTTAGTGCCATTTTAGCTACTTATCTGTTATTGTTTTTACTATATTTGCAGAAAATAAATGAGTTTACAAAAGTAAACATAGCTTAGATGGAGAAATTTTTAACAGAGTTTAAAGTTGTGGCTAACCGCCGTTTAAACAGGGAATATGTGGTTATAGAATTGAAACATCCCTCTGAATTACCTGAAATGCATCCTGGACAGTTTGTTCAAATTAAGGTTGAAAACACGCCTAGTACTTATTTACGTCGTCCGATCTCGATTCATGATGTGGATAAAAAGAATAACTCATTACGATTATTGGTACAGGAAGTGGGTGATGGAACGCGATGGATGGGCACTCTTATTCCAGGTCAATCTCTAAATTTAATTTACCCATTGGGAAATTGGTTTGATGTGTCGGCTAGTGATAAACCGTTACTTGTTGGCGGAGGATGTGGTATTGCACCCTTACTTTTCTTAGGCAAACAAATGAAAGAAATAGGTATTTCACCTAGTTTTTTAATTGGAGCAAAGTCAGCATCTGCGTTAATAGAGCTTAAAGAATACGAAGATATAGGTGATGTATATATTACAACCGAAGATGGTTCTATTGGAACAAAAGGGTATGTTATTCACCATTCAATTATGCGTACTGATAAACCTAATTTTAAAGCTATTTACACATGTGGTCCTGAGCCTATGATGAAAGTTCTTGCCAAATATGCAGGAAGCCGAAATATGGATTGTTTTGTATCTTTGGAAAATCAGATGGCATGTGGTTTTGGTGCATGTTTATGCTGTGTTACTGAAACAATTCATGGCAATAAATGCACCTGTATTGATGGTCCTGTCTTTAACTCAAAAGAACTCAAATGGTAGATTTGAAAGTAAACTTAGGAGATTTAGCGTTGAAAAACCCTGTTATGACTGCATCAGGGACATTTGGATATGGCGAAGAATACAATAGTTTCTATGATGTATCAGTGCTAGGTGGAATCATAGTTAAAGGAACTACATTAAACCATCGCGAAGGAAATGCATATCCTCGAATGGCTGAAACACCTATGGGAATGCTTAATGCTGTAGGTCTTCAGAATAAAGGAGTGGATTATTTTATTAATACGATTTATCCTCGAATTAGCTCGATAGACACCAATTTATTGGTTAATGTATCGGGTTCCACTATCGAAGAATATGTTGAAATGGCATTACGATTAGTTGATTTAGAGAATATACCTGGCATAGAACTTAATATTTCATGTCCTAACGTTAAAGAAGGTGGTATGGCTTTTGGAACGAGTTGTCCATCAGCGGTTGCTGTAGTTAACGCAGTTCGTAAAGTTTACCCTAAGCATTTAATGGTGAAATTGTCGCCTAATGTTACAAACATTGTTGAAATAGCTAAAGGCGTTGAAGGTGCTGGTGCCGATTCGGTATCACTTATTAATACGCTTTTAGGCATGGCTATTGATGCGGAAAAAAGAGTTCCATTGCTTTCAACTGTTACAGGTGGTTTATCGGGGCCAGCGGTTAAACCCATTGCATTAAGAATGGTATGGCAAGTTAGTCAAAACATTTCCATTCCAGTAGTTGGCTTAGGTGGGATAAGCAATGCCACAGATGCTATTGAATTTCTAATTGCAGGTGCTTCAGCCATTCAAATTGGAACGGCAAATTTTGTGGATCCATTGGTATCTCTTAAGGTTATTAAAGGAATCGAAGAGTATATGATAAATCACAAGATTACATCTGTAACCGAATTGATTGGATCTCTAATCACCCAATAAATCGCGTTATTCACAAATGTAAACATACTTTTATGAGTAGAATTAGCCTCATATTGTCCATTATTTTATCGACAATTTCAGTATTTCAATTAAAATCACAATCAAATTTAAGTAATTCTTCAGAAGTAAGTTTATTAACTTGTGAGCAAGGAGAAGAGTTGTACTCAATTTTTGGACATAGTGCAATTCGTATTCAAGACTCTATAAATAATGTGGATAGAGTTTATAATTATGGAACATTCGATTTCAACACCCCTAATTTTTATCTGAAATTCTCTAGAGGAAACCTAGATTATATGCTATCTGTAGCTAAATTAAATAATTTCCTACCTCAATATTTTTATGAAAACAGAGGTGTTACTGAACAAGTTTTAGATCTCGATTTATCACAACGCAATCGACTCTATAATATCCTCAACACTAATGCATTACTTCAGAATAGAAGTTATAGATATGATTTCTTCTTTGACAATTGCGCCACAAGGTTAAGAGATGTGATTTACTCCAGTGTCGACTCGTTAATTATGTTCGATAAAAACATGATGCCCGAAAGTTATCGTGATTTGTACGGAAATTACTTAAAAGACTCACCATGGACAAAATTGGGAATTCATATGTTGTTAGGTATAAAGGCTGACAAAAAAAGCTCGTATTGGAATTCAATGTATTTACCCGATTATTTAAGTGCTGAAATTAGCAAGGCAACTTTAATCGACAGTGTTGGAAACAAAAAAGCACTAGTTAAAGAAACTAGAGTGATATTTGAGTCAACGCCTAATTTACAACCCAATAATTACAGATTACTTTCGCCTGTAAAAGTGTTTGGTTTTTTATGGTTATTAATTTTAGCTATTACTATTTTCGAAATACTTAGAGGCAAAAAATATTATTCAATCGATTACACCTTTTTTGGAGTTTCTTTTATCATTAGTCTATTCCTTTGTTATTTATGGTTTTTTACGTTCCATACAATTACAAAACTCAATCTGAATCTTTTATGGGCTTCGCCATTAAGTTTATTGATAATGGTTGGATTAATTAGAAATGGAGTTAAAGCATTGTGGTTTAAAACTACTCTTATCTTATATTCAAGCGGACTTGTTTTGATGGCATTAATATTTCTATTGTATCCCAGTTTTTTTAGTCCTTCGATTATTTTCATTGTTTTAATTTATTTAACACGATCAGTCAGACACATTTTATTGATTAAATTTCAGTAAAATGTTACGAATGTTGCTTTTTTATTGACGAATGATTGATTTTTTTGATATTTTTAGCTTTTTATGTAACTAAACCACTAAATTCAACGAATAAGAGGAACAGTTACCTAATTAAGTAATCATTATTTAAAGTTCTAATGAGATTATTATTTATTAAAATAGGATTTATTTTCACGATACTTGCTGCTGGCGTTTACTCAACAACATTTTATATATCTGATTATCAGTCACTAGGAAATGACTTTAATCCGCCTATTCCTGAGTTTACTTCAACTAGATTATCAAATGATTTGTCAAGCAATGATGATTTTCACGAATTTGATCGTCAAATAAACAATTTTATAAATAAGTGGAGTATTGCCGGCGCATCTATTTCAATTGCTAAAGATGGGAAATTGTTATATGCTAAAGGATATGGATATTCAGATAAAGAAACACAAACTGTCGTTGAACCATATAATCTATTTCGTATTGCCAGCATGTCGAAATTAGTGACTGCCGTAGGGATTATGAAATTGATTGATAATAACATGCTAACACTTAATTCGCCTGTATTTGGCTCACACGGCGTTTTATGCGACTCGGTGTTTTTAAATTATGTTGATAAAAATGCAGAGAAAATTACCGTTAAAAACCTATTAGAACATAGTGGTGGTTGGACTTCACGATATGGTGATCATATGTTTATGCCATTGGTTGTTAGTCAGAAATTAAATAAGCCTCTTCCTGTTAATGTTACTGATATTATTGAATTTGCATTATCAACACGTTTGCATTATCAACCTGGCACACAAAGTAGCTATTTGAATTTAGGTTATGCTATTTTGGGAAAAGTAATTGAAAAAGCTTCTGGAATGGATTACGAAACGTATATTAAAAATGAAGTTCTTTATCCGTTAGGAATATTCGACATGAAAATTGGAGGAAGCTTTGTTTGGGAACGCGACGATTTAGAAGTAAAATATTACGAACCTTCAACAGACTTTAAAACCGAAGATTATACAGGATCTGGAACTTTAGTTTCGAGATCATATGGTGGAAATGATATTAAAACGCTTGGTGCAGCTGGTGGATGGATTGCAAGTTCAACCGATTTAATGAAACTATTACTCGCCATTGATGGAGATGATGCTGTTAATGATATTATTTCAAAAGAAGCTATTAATAACATGGTTAATTTAGAGGATCCTCATATGAGCCCTTTAGGATGGCGGAAAGTTAAACAAGACGAATGGATTCGCACAGGAACTTTAGCTAGCACTTCGGCATTAATGGTTCATCACGTGAATGGATTGTCTTATGTAGTAATACTTAACTCAGGATCATGGAAAGGTCCAGAATTTACAACTGAAATTGAGCGCCAAATGCAACGAAGCATTAAAAGTATTTCTGAATGGCCAGAGAAAGATTTATTTTACGATAACACAATGCTTTTTGCTTCTCACACTAAAAGAAAAGTTGTTGTTTTTTAATTTCGATAATAGCTATTCTTCAAAATCATAAGTTAACCATCTCATCTATCTTTCCAGATATTCATATTGAATTAATGTGAATCACGATCACTATTCCTTGTCTTATAATTGATATTATGTTATATTTATAATTTGGAATTCAGTGACTCATTCCTATGAAGCTCAATACTTCATTTTAACACCAAACTACTCCTGCTAATTAAATAGGAAACATTCCACATTTGTAATTCTTCAAATTTATGCATCCGATGTTGACAATTATCTATCTGACAATTTTTACAAAATCTTTCGGAACATGCATCGGTATGAATAGTTAAATCTACACGATTAGAATAACTCTCTTCTATAATTTGTTGAAGTCTTTCACTTTCGTCATGTGCTTCAATAATTGTATAGTACCAGGGCAAGGTCAAGTCACAATCAATATGATGCGTATTACCATATTTAACAATTTTCAAATTATGAATATCCACCCACTTTGAAGAACGATTTTGATTGAGAATTTCACCAATTTGTTCTATTTGTGCCATATCGGCTTGATCCATTAACCCCGCAACTGTTTCTTTTAATATCCGAAGACCTGTATAAATGATTACAAATCCGAATACAAAAGCGACTAAACTATCTAACCAAGCTACTTTTGTAAAATAAAGAACTAATAAGCCAAATACTAATCCAATCGACGAATAGGTATCGCTTAGCAAGTGCTTTCCACCACTTACTAATGCAATGGAATGATGCTTTTTACCAACCCGAATACTATATAAACCTACAACATAATTCACTAAACCGGCCACAGCTACTATTATAATTCCGATGTCAAGTTGTTGAATTTCAGCTGGAAGAAATAAGCGTTTAACAGCCTCAAAAATGATAAATAATCCTGCAAATGCAATTAAAAAACCTTCGAGTGAAGCTGATAGCAATTCAACCTTTCCATGCCCATAAGGATGATCGCCATCTTGAGGTTTAAGAGCTAAAAAGATACTGTATAAACTAACAAATCCAGTTATCACATTAACTGTGCTTTCAAGTGCATCGGTTAATATTCCAATCGAATTGGTTAAAAAATAAGCAATAAGCTTTCCAACAAAAAGAATAATCGAAATAGTAACAATTTGAAATTGAACCCGATATTTAAAATTCTTCTCGTTCTGATTCATTTGAATCTTTAATAAATTAACTTATGGAATTTAATTCGCTGCGAATTTGCTGAATAGCGTGTGAAATCATATTTTTAACACTACCTCCACCCTGTTCAATAACAATACGTCCCAATTCAATTGAAGGTGATTGAGGCGAAATCTGAGAAGCACACATATTTACTAAGCGCGTCATCTCTTCTTTAGCAACTTTTATTTGATCCCAAGTTGATGCGGAAACGTAAATTTGGGTTGCTAAATTGTGTTCGTATTCGCTTCGAATGGTTTTCAATAATTTTGAGTGAAATTGTTGAACGGTCATACCACTCACCTGCTCTCTAATAACAATGCTTTCAGGTGAAATACGCTCTAAAAACAGAGTTAATCTTTCAGCAGTCTGCATTCGAAGAGTAATGAGCTGTTTCCGCTCCTCATTGCGAGTAAAAGCAAATAATTGTTGTTGCTGTGTATTTAAAAATCGATTGATAATCCAAATTCCCATCACCGAAAAAATAAGTAATGGTAGTGAAACAGTTGTAATTAATTGATAATCCATATTATTTCAGTTTGCTAAGTGCCAATTTAATACGCTTTAAAGCTTCAATTAATTTCTCATCAGATGTAGCATACGAAAATCGAATACATTCAGGAGAACCAAAAGCCGTGCCGGCAACGGTTGCAACGTGGCCTTCATTGAGTAAAAACATTGCCAAGTCCTGTGAGCCAGTCACATCTATTTCATTAAATGATTTTCCAAAGTAACTACTTACATCAGGAAACAAATAAAAGGCTCCAGTTGGCTTATTAAACTTAATACCCGGAATGGTTGAAGCTATTTCAACTACTAGATCGCGGCGACGCTGAAACACTTTTTTCATCTCCAGTGTTGGTTCTATGCTTCCATTTAAGGCAGCCACGCCAGCCATTTGAGCAATGGCACATACACCAGAAGTATACTGTCCTTGTAATTTGGTACAAGCTTTAGCAATCCACAGCGGAGCGGCTATGTAACCAACCCTCCAGCCAGTCATGGCATATCCCTTAGATAAACCATTAATTACCACAACACGCTCTTTTAAAAATGAAAAGGAAGCTAAACTGTTGTGTTCACCTTCATAAATAATGTGTTCGTATATCTCATCAGACAATATAATAATATCCGGATATTTCTTAAAGATTTCGGCCAATTGGGCTAACTCCTCCTTCGTATAAATTGAACCTGTTGGATTAGAGGGTGAGCTAAACAAAAAAGCTTTAGTCCGCTCAGATATAGCATCTTCTAATTGAGCAGGTGTAATTTTAAAATCCTGATCAACACCAGCCGAAATAACTTTACATTTCCCTTCCGCCAGCTTAACCATTTCGATGTAACTCACCCAAAATGGAGCTGGAATAATAACTTCATCATCTGGAGATAGAATCGAGTACAATACATTAGAAATTGATTGTTTGGCACCATTTGATACTACAATTTGGTCCAAATCATAGCTTAAGCCATTCTCGCGTTGTAGTTTTTGCACTATAGCTTGTCGAAGCGCAGGAAAACCAGGAACAGGTGTATAATGCGAATAATTTTGGTCAATAGCCAACTTCGCAGCCTCTTTAATGTGATCAGGCGTATTAAAATCGGGCTCTCCAATACTCAAATTAATGATATCTAAACCAGCAACTTGTAATTCGCGACTTCGCTGTGCCATTGCCAGTGTTTCTGACTGAGCCAAATTCTTAATTCTGTTCGAAACTTGTGTCATTCTACTTTTCCTGAAAATATCGAATCAACTTACTAATTCTCTTCATAATAACCATATCCATAACCGTAGCCATATCCGTAACCATAGCCATATCCGTAACCATATTTATGTCCAAATGCATTGTGCCTGAAACTCATATCATTAAGAATAATTCCAACATTGGGCATATTTTCCTGACCTAAATTTTTCAATGTTTGCATCATCACCTCACGATGTGTATAGCCTTGACGGACTAAAAATACCATAGCATCGGCATGTCGTGATATTAAATATGGATCAGCAACAATTCCCATGGGTGGAGTATCGAGGATTATTACATCAAATTGCTCTTTCAATCGGGCAAAAAATTCAATGGTTTTTTCACTTCCAATTAGTTCCGCCGGGTTGGGAGGAATTTCACCCGAAGGTATAATCCATAAATTAGCTTGCTCCGAAGGTTCGATAATCTCACTTAATTCAACCTGATTTATTAAATAATTCGATAATCCAATGGTTGATCTAAGATTGGTTAACTTATTCAAACCCGGTTTACGCATGTCAAATCCAACCAATAAGGTTTTTTTACCTGAATAGGCAAAGATGGCTGCAATATTAAGTGCACAAAAAGTTTTTCCTTCGCCCGGCATTGACGAAGATACGGCAATAACTTTCGTGCCACTAGCATTCGCAATGAAATCCAAGCGCGTTCGTATTCGTCGAAACGATTCAGCTATAACCGATCTTGGATGTGAATTCACCACATTGGATTCGGGCTTTACATTGTGCAGAACCTGACCCAAAATCGGGATATTCGTTAAGCGTTCAATATCTTCAACTGAAGTAATTTTTCGATTTAATAATTGTCGCAAAATAATAAATGCCAATGGAATGAGCAACCCAAACATAAGAGCTTTTCGATAATTGCTTTCTGGCAAGGGTGATATTTGACCAGAATATCGAGCAGACTCAAGTATTTGATGATCGGGTGTATTGCTAGCTTTTTGAATCTGAGATTCGGAACGACGTCGAAGTAAAAAGGTATAAACCTCATTATTTAACTCAAACTTGCGTTCAATCCCGAGCATTTTCCTCTCTGTTTCTGGCAATTGAAATAAGGCATTCTCAACATCTGAACGTTCACCTTTAATTCGTTCAATGGTTTCATCCAAAATTCCAGTTTGGTTTTGGATAGATTTAATTAAAATTTGTCGCGCTATTTCAAGTTTACTGTCAAGTTCTCGAATATATGGATTTTGGTTTTCACCATATGGATTTTGAATAGCCATTCTATCTCTATGCAATTCCATCATAACTTTAATCTGTTCAGCCAATAAACTATTATCTACTTGAAACATAGCTGGTGCCATAACTGATGTTTTAAAATCATCATTGGCAAAATACTTATTTAAATAAGAATAGTAGTTTCTTAAAATGTATCGCTCACTTAATGATTGCTCAAGTGTTTGCAATTTTTCAAATAAAAACTCCGCTTGCGAAGATGCATTTTGTATTTTATTCTCGGTTCGGAATTTACTTAATTCTGTTCCTGTAAATTTTAATGAATCGCTAATATTACTTAATTGATTTTCAATAAATTGAATGGTATTACTGGCAATTTGATTCTTCTTTTCCAGATTCATATCAATAAATACCTGAGCCAACTTATTTAAGAATTTTACATTTTTTTCTGCATTAGTTCCTAATACTTGAAGATTAACAATAGAAGAGTTTTCATCTCTTCGTGAGGCTGAGAAAACCGATTTGTAAGTTAAAGCAAGCGTTTCTGGATTATAAAATTTAAAGTAATATGCTCGCGATTCGGTAGAATTACAACCTTGACATGAAATAATGAATGAGCACCAATTTGTTTGAACCAAACTATTAAACTTATGAACCTTATCGTATTGAATGGGTCCAGTTGATGGGCCATAATTGCCAGTTTGATAGACATATGTGTTGGAAGATTTATCTTTAGAAATTTCCAATCGATACTCAAGATTATTTAATATAGTTACATGAAATGCAACATTTAAAAGCTGGGGATATAGTGAGTCAAAATGTACTTCATAAGGTAAGTTTCCGTATAGTTCTGTATCCTTAAATCGGCCATGTGCAAAATACCCAATATTATAATCCAACTGATTAATGGTACGCTTTATGACATCATACGACGACAATACAGCTATTTGATTTTCAACATTTCGCATTCCTGGAGTTAGTCCAAAACCCTCCATCATATCTGTTTTGGGAGTTTCAGTTCCTCGCTCCTCCATCATAACCGACATAGAAGCACTATAAACCGGAATTGAATATCGATGGATGGTATATACCAATGAGATTGATACTAAAGCACAGATGGCAAATAACCACCAAAAACGAATTATATCAGATAAAACACGTTTATAGTCTATATTATAAGTTGAATGATCAGTAATATTTGCTTTTTGATTGTTAACAGAGGAATTATTCATGAAATTTGAAAATACAGTTATTTAACGATGGATGCTATTGTAAATGTTAAGGCTAACAAAGTAGAAATCATCCCAAAACTAAACGATTCACCAATCCCCCAATTTTTTGCTTTCATGGATCGAATATAAATCAAATCATTAGGATAAACATAATAAACAGATGAATTTACAATCTTCTTATCAGTTAAATCAATTGATATTGTTTCTTCACCTTTTATTGTTTGCCTCACAACAACTACATCTTTCCTTTTTGCATAAGGAGTAACATCACCAGCCTGAGCTATAGCTTCAAAAATAGTAATCTGATCCTTTCCCATATTCGTAACACCCGGCTGACGAACTTCACCTAGTACAGTAAAGGTTGTGTTAGCAAGTTTAATATTTATATTGGCTTCTTTTAAATAAGGAATTAGTGCTTCCTGTATTTTAGTTTTAGCCATCGTCATATTACAATTTTGAAGTTTAATTTTACCAGCAAAAGGAAAATCTATTTCAAAATTGTCATCTATTTGATAGTAAAAAAAACGAGTATTGCCTTGTACAGATCCCATACTTGAGGATGAACCACCTTGATTGAAAAACTCTGAAATTTTTGGATCAGGCGTACTTACGTAAATAAATAGATAATCATTGGGTAATAAAATATATTTTTCGGTAAGGATAGAATTTGGTTGATAGTTTTCCTTTGAATTTTTCACATTTTGTAAATATCGAGTTTGCTTCTGAGGAATACATCCCGCTATTATAAACAAAAGAAAGAGACAATAAATTGATTTTCTAAAAATAATTCTCATATGATACACTTTATATTCAACTATTTAAACCATTATTTTTTTTATTGCATTACAACAAATACATTACAACCAATTAAACATCAAATAAAACGTTTTATTCTCAAATTACACCAAAGATAAATCTTAAGATACAACTATTTACTCTTTGCTCAGTTCCAATTTCAATACAATTAACAAATAAATCATTTCTATTGCTATCTCATTTTAAGTCGTTTCCGTTTAAAATAGATAGCAATAGAAGGTATGTAAAAAATAATTCCACCAAGAACAATTATAAGCATCATTAATTTTAAAGTACCTAAATCTCTTAATCCAAAAGATAAAAAAATGAATAATACATTAACCAATCCTATTAAAATACTAATATGAATATGTGAAAATCCAAGCGTAAGCAATCGGTGGTGTATATGGTTTTTATCGGCAGTAAATGGCGATAATCCTTTCGATAAGCGTAAGAAAAACACGCGCAAAGTATCCATTATTGGAATGATAAGTATTCCAGCTGCAACAGACGGAGCAGACTTCATGGTTACAGATAATAAATGTTGGTTGTCGCTTTTATTGAATTCAATAAATTTAATGGCCACTACTGCAACTAAAAAACCTATAAGTAACGATCCAGTATCGCCCATGAATATTTTCTGATGCTTCGAAAAAACATTAAAATAGATGAATGCTAATAATCCTCCTGTTATGGTTGCACATAATATAGGTATATGAAATGAATCGTTAATGAAAAACCAGAGCGAAAACGACATTAATGTAATAATTCCTGTAATTGCAGCTAAACCATCTACTCCATCGATTAAATTAAATCCATTAACGATAAAAACAACAAATACAATTGAGAAAATAACACTTCCTAAATAGGTAGGCTGAAGGCCGAAAAATCCTTGAAAATCCGTTATTCGAACATCTCCTAATCCAACAATAATAAAGGCTGCAATAAGTTGTCCAACTAGTTTTATCATTGGCGCAGTCACCAATATATCATCCTTAATACCAATACCAAAAATAATTAACAAAGCTGGTATTAAAAACGGAATATAGGTAAAATCAAATAAATCAATAAAAAGCGCATACGTAAATAAAAAACCTATAAAAATGGCTAAACCACCTAATGTTGGAACACGCGTTTTATGAACAGTGCGTTTATTTGGCTCATCAAACAAATTTTTAGAATGAGCCACCCTTAAAATGGTTGGTATTGAAAAAAACACCAACATAAACGAAATAAAAAAGGATAAGGGTATCAACAACTTAATTAAATAGGGCGCCATAGAAGTAGCTTTTGTTAAACAAATTTACTAAATCCAAACCGAAATTTAGATTTTATTGTAAAATATAATACTTGCAGGCTTGCGTGACACCTCAAGATCATGCAAGCCTGCAATTTATATTTCAGACTACTTAGCCGTAATTAATAAGCTAGGTAGATTTATTGTAGCTATTACAAAGAATAAAGGGCATCCATTTTTGGACACCCTAATTCATTTGTAAGAAATAATCTATTATTTTACTTCTTCTGAGGCCTTAATTTTTCACTTGAACTTCATCCTCTAAAGCTTTAATCTTGCCTTGAACTTCTTTATACTTATCAAAGTTTTCAAATCGATAGTATAAGTTTTTCAAGCTCTCTAAAACTGCTAACTCTTTAGGATTTACAATGTGTGCTCTTTCCATAAATGGAAGTGACTTTTCGAATGTTTTGTCAGCCTCTGCTCTTGCTTTTTCAAAAGCTTTCATGTCTGTTAAATCATTCGCTTTATTGTTGTTCTCAACCGCACGATTATAATATAAAACACCTAAATTATACAAAGCATTAAAATAGTTTTCATCTAGACTTATGCATTTTAAATAATCAACTTCGGCCTCTTCAAATTTCTTCGATTGATCAAATAATACTGCTCTGGCATAATAAAAAGAGGGGTTTGTCGGATCCTTTTGAATTGCAGTATTTAAATAAGCCGTTGCTTTATCGTTTTGTTGAGCTGACAAATAAAAATTAATTAACGTAGTTAATATTCTATCATCATTCGCGTATTTCACTAATCCTAATTTAAGATTATCTTCCATTTTTGCTGAATCACCAGTTGTTGAATATACCTGATGGAGTAAAATCACAGCATCAACACCTCCATAATTATTATTAATGGCTTCTTTAAAATACTTCTCAGCTTTATTCCAATCTTTATTATTATAAGCAGCTAATGCACAGTTATATATAATCACTGTATCAACATTTGTTGATCCTTCTAATTCATTAACTTTTAAAACATTTTCGAAGGCAGTTAGTGCATCTCCAAATTTTTCACTATTAAACCCCTCAACTCCAGCATTTGTTAAATCTGTTCGATAAAATGTAAATGCAATCTTAAGTTCTTTTTCAAACTTACCTATGCCTTTTCCTTTTTCATCACCTTTTTTATCCAATTCCACAGCTTTTGTATAAAACTCAATCGATTTTTTTAATCCATCAGCATCTTTACCAGCTTGCTTGAGTTTTGTATAAACCTTACCCGCAACGATATATGTTTTTGGCCAAGTGTTTGATTTCTCATTCGCTAGTGCCTCATCAATGGCTTTTTTTGCTCCATCAATATCGGTTAACAATAAAGTTTCTGCAGTAATTACTTTCCCCTTCTGCGCCATTATTGAAATGGAAATAAGGCATGTTAAAAACAGAAATGAAATTTTTTTCATAACAATCTTTTTTGAATTAATTATAAATGTAAGTTCTATTTATTTAGAATATCAAATTATTCTTTATCAATTACTTCATCGTTAGAATCAATATCTGAAATATTATTCCTATCCAAATCTTCTTGTTCAGCAAGTTCAGCAAGCTCTTCTAGACTCACTGATTTGACTTTTGCAATGGAGCCAATTTCATCCTGTTTTTTGTCAAGATTAATTAAGCGAACTCCTTGTGTTGCGCGACCTGTAACTCGTATTTCAGCAACTGCTAATCGAATTGTAATACCTGATTTATTAATAATCATCAAATCGTTATCATCAGTTACATTTTTCATACTAATGAGCGATCCCGTTTTATCAGTAATTTTCATGGTTTTAACACCTTTTCCTCCTCTATTGGTAATTCGATAATCATCCAAGTCAGAACGTTTACCATATCCTTTTTGAGAAACAACTAGAACATGGTCTGTCTTATCATTCACACAAATCATGCCAACAACTTCGTCATTGTTTTTATCAAGGGTTACACCTCTCACACCAGCTCCTGTTCTACCAATACATCGTACTTTACTTTCGTTAAAGCGAATGGCGCGTCCACTTTTTGTAGCCATTAGGATTTCATTATCACCATTCGTTAAACGAGCTTCAAGTAATTCATCATTTTCTTTGATTGTTATTGCAATAACTCCATTTTGTCGAGGTCTTGAATAATCTTGTAATGACGATTTTTTAATAATTCCTTGTTTCGTTCCCATTATAATATAATGGTTTTTTATATACTCAGCATCGTTCAGTTGAGTAACGCGAATAAAAGCTTTTACTTGATCTTCAGGAATGATATTTAATAGGTTTTGAATAGCTCTTCCTTTCGAATTTTTAGATCCTTCTGGTATTTCATATACCTTCATCCAAAAACATCGTCCTAATTTGGTGAAAAACAACATAGTATTATGCATACTAGCTGGATAGATATGTTCAATGAAATCTTCATCTCTGGTGGTTGATCCTTTAGAACCTACTCCTCCTCTATTTTGCGTTCTAAATTCAATTAGTGGCGTACGTTTAATATATCCTAGATGCGAGATAGTTATAATCATTTCATCATCAGCATAAAAATCTTCAGGATTGAATTCCTCTGAACTATAAACAATTTCGGTGCGACGCTTATCTCCATATTTATCACGAATATCAATCAACTCATTTTTGATAATCTCCATTCGCAAGTGCTCATTAGCTAAAATATCTTTTAATCTAGCGATCTCAATTAATAAGTTATTGTATTCATCGCGAAGCTTATCTTGCTCAAGGCCAGTTAATTGGCGTAAGCGCATATCAACAATTGCTCTAGCCTGAATATCGGTAAGGCTAAAACGAGCAATTAATCCTTCACGGGCTTCATCGGGAGTTTGTGCAGCTCTAATTATTTTAATTACTTCATCAATATGATCGCAAGCAATAATTAAACCTTCTAAAATATGAGCTCGTTTTTCGGCTTGATCTAATTCGTATTGAGTGCGACGCGTAATAACATCGTGGCGGTGCTCAACAAAATATTTTATTAAATCTTTAACATTTAAAAGCTTTGGGCGACCTTTTACTAATGCGATGTTATTCACCCCAAATGAAGTTTGAAGTGCAGTGTATTTAAATAAGTGATTTAAAACTACATTTGCGATGGCATCGCGTTTTAAATCAATAACAATACGCATTCCATCTCTATCCGATTCATCATTTACGTTCGATATGCCTTCAATTTTTTTGTCGTTGACTAAATCAGCAATTTTCATGATTAACTCAGCTTTGTTAACCATGTAAGGTATTTCGCGAATGATAATTTTTTCACGTCCCCCTTCATTCTCAATTTCGGCCTTTGCTCTAATTACAACTCTACCTCTACCCGTTTCTAATGCTTCTTTAACACCAGCATACCCATAAATAATACCACCTGTAGGAAAATCAGGTGCTTTTATAAATTGAATTATTTCACTTATTTCTATCTCATTATTTTCGATGTAGGCAATGGTTGCATTAATTGTTTCGGTTATGTTGTGAGGTGGCATGTTTGTCGCCATTCCAACGGCAATACCTGATGCACCATTAATCAACAAATTAGGTATTCGAGTGGGTAAAACGGTTGGTTCACTTAATGAATCATCGAAATTCAGTTGAAAATCAACGGTATTCTTATCAATGTCGATAAGCATATCTTCCGACATTTTATTCAAGCGAGCCTCGGTATATCTCATAGCAGCGGGACTATCACCATCGACACTACCAAAGTTACCTTGGCCATCAACCAAAGGGTATCTTAACGACCACTCTTGAGCCATACGCACCATGGCAAAATACACTGATGAATCACCATGTGGGTGAAACTTACCGAGCACCTCACCAACAATTCTCGCGGACTTTTTATATGGTTTGTTATGTGCTATACCTAATTCATTCATACCGAACAGAACTCTGCGATGAACGGGTTTTAATCCATCCCTTACATCGGGCAATGCTCTGGAAACAATTACTGACATCGAATAGTCGATGTAAGCAGATTTCATTTCTTCTTCGATATTGATCTGAATAATTTTTTCTCCTTCAGCCATTTATTTTTATTTAATGAGTTGCAAATCACATAAAAACAGGCTCCCTATAAGCCTGTTTTTTTGCCGCCCTAATTTAACTATTTTTACTGAATTGATCATGGGTAGCCTATCATTATTTATTAACAAATTTATTACACACCGAATATTCGAAATATTGTATTAATTTTAGGAATGCATTGCTTAAATTTGCATTTATACAAATTTAATTCAAAGTAAAATACATATATCTATTTATGGATTTAAACTTTTCGCAGCGAATACGTGATGTATTGACTTACAGCAAAGAAGAAGCTGAAAGACTTGGAAACAGGTTTATTTCTCCGGAACATATGATGCTTGGATTGATGAGAGAAGGTGAAGGTACTGCAATTGAACTATTAAACCAACTTAACATTGATTTACATCGAATTAGAAAGAAAATTGAATTGCGTTTTAAAGAGCCAGAACCTTTAACTATTGAGAATATTCCATTGTTAAAATCAGCTGAACGCATTTTAAATTTAATACAATTGGAAGCTAAGGCAACCAAAAGTATTGAAATAAGTACAGGGCATTTATTACTTGCATTGTTAAGAGATCAAAGTTCTTATTTATTTGAAATTATGGCAGAAGAAAATATAAATTACGAAAAAGTAAAACGACTGATGGGGCAACAAAAGCCAATGGCTAAATCTGATTTCCCCGAAGATGATGATGCTGATAGTCCATTTTCATCGCAAAGTGAGCAAAGCAGGCCTACGGCTGGTAAATCGGCTTCAGAAACACCTGTTTTAGACAACTTTGGCGTTGATGTTACTAAGGCTGCCGAAGAAGGGCGATTAGATCCTATTGTTGGTCGTGAGCGTGAAATTGAACGTTTAGCTCAAATATTAAGTCGTCGTAAAAAAAATAATCCCATATTAATTGGGGAACCGGGAGTTGGTAAATCGGCCATTGCCGAAGGGTTAGCACTGCGAATTATTCAAAAAAAGGTATCGCGTGTTTTGTTTGATAAGCGAGTAGTTACCTTAGATATAGCTTCAATTGTTGCCGGAACCAAATATCGCGGACAATTTGAAGAGCGTATGAAAGCTATTTTAAATGAATTGAGTCGCAATCCCAATGTGATATTATTTATTGATGAAATTCATACCATAGTTGGTGCCGGTGGAGCTACCGGATCACTCGATGCTGCTAACATGCTTAAACCTGCTTTAGCTCGAGGTGAGATACAATGTATTGGTGCGACTACTTTAGATGAATATCGTCAACACATTGAAAAAGATGGAGCATTAGAACGCAGATTTCAAAAAGTAATGGTTGAGCCTACTTCTGTTGCAGAAACTATTGAGATATTAAATAACATTAAAGAAAAATA
Organism: Bacteroidales bacterium; assembly: GCA_038212305.1. Lineage (GTDB taxonomy): Bacteria > Bacteroidota > Bacteroidia > Bacteroidales > Marinilabiliaceae > JBBQUP01. The sequence continues at coordinate 20,074 of JBBQUP010000018.1, read as the reverse complement.
CGAAGAGCATCACAATGTAACTTATACCGATAAAGCCATTGAAGCTTGTGTTAAATTAACTGAGCGTTATATGAGCGATCGTCATTTACCAGATAAAGCTATTGATGCTTTAGACGAAGCAGGTTCTCGTGTACACATTTCAAATATTATTGTTCCAGAAAATATTGTTGTTCTTGAAAAAGAAATTGAAGAAATTAAAGATAACAAGATAAAAGCGGTAAAAGCTCAAAATTTTGAATTAGCAGCTAGCTTTAGAGATAAAGAAAAACTGTTCATCGACAATCTGGAAAAAGCCAAATCATCGTGGGAAGAGGAATTGATGAAACATCGCGAATCGGTTGATGATGAAAAAGTAGCTGAAGTTGTGGCTATGATGACTGGTATTCCTGTTCAGCGAGTTGCACAGGCCGAAGGAACTCGATTGTTAAAAATGGATTCGGAGCTTAAAGGTTCGGTAATTGGGCAAGAAGACGCTATTCAGAAAATAGTTAAAGCCATTCAACGAAACCGGGCAGGCTTAAAAGATCCGAATAGACCCATTGGATCATTCATTTTCTTAGGACCTACAGGTGTTGGTAAAACTCATTTGGCGAAAGTATTAGCACAATATTTATTTGACAGCTCTGATGCTTTAATTCGTGTTGATATGAGTGAATACATGGAGAAATTCTCTGTGTCTCGCCTAGTAGGCGCACCTCCAGGATACATTGGATATGAAGAAGGTGGTCAATTGACTGAAAAAGTTCGTCGTCGTCCGTATTCAGTTATTTTGCTTGATGAGATTGAAAAAGCTCACCCAGATGTATTTAACTTATTATTGCAGGTTTTAGATGAAGGTCGTTTGACAGATAGTTTAGGTCGACGAGTAGATTTTAAAAATTCGATTATAATAATGACGTCAAACATCGGATCAAGGGAATTGAAAGATTTTGGTCGTGGTGTTGGCTTTAGTACCACAAATAGAGAGAGTGATACAGACCATGCACGTCACGTTATTGAAAAAGCTATGAAAAAAGCTTTTGCTCCAGAGTTTTTAAATAGAATTGATGATGTAATTGTCTTTAATCATTTAGAAAAAGATGATATATTCAAAATCATTGATATTGAATTAAAAGGTTTGTATTCGAGAATTGAATCAATGGGTTTTAAATTAGTTATCTCGAAGGAAGCAAAAGATTTTATTGCTGAAAAAGGGTATGATATCCAATTTGGTGCTAGACCTCTAAAACGAGCTATTCAAAAGTATTTAGAAGACGAAATGGCCGAAGTTATTATTGAAGCGAGCGTATCAGAAGGTGATATAATTAAAGTTGATTTTGACAAGGAAAATGAAAAAATATTAACTTCTATTGAAAACTTACAAAAAGAAACAAAGGAGACAAAGGAGACAAAATAGATAACGTAGTATAAAAAAACGAGGCCTTCAAATTTGAAGGCCTCGTTTTTTTATACTATGAACTAAAATTATTGAGCAGCTAAACGAGTTTCAATTTCCTTCAAGGGCTTTGTAACTCTTTCATCATCGGCAGCATACTTAGCAGCATTATCAAACCAAGGCTTTGCTTCAGTAAATTTTTCTCTAGCTTTGGCACGAATAGCATCGTACTCTTCAGGTGCAGCAGTAGCAGCAGAAGCAAGAATTTTACTGGCTTCGTTAAATGGTTTTGAACCTTCAACCAGATAATAATCAACCAACATCTTAGTCATGTGAGTTACGTACTTACTATCTTTATACTTATCCATTCCAGCAATAAGTACTTTTTCCATTTCCTCGCTTCTACCAAGCTTATCTAAAGCATAAGCTACATAAAAACATGACATATCGGGACGATAATTATATTGCTCTGATAACTGATAAAACTTAACTGCTTTTTCGTTGTTTTCAAGTTTACGAGCACAATAGCCAGCATTAAATACCATTTGACCATCAGGCTCCTCTCCTGCCATTTTATCCAGAGCTTGCTCATATAAATCCATGGCTAGCTGAAAATTGTTAGCTTTTAAAGCTTCTGTCCCTTCGTTTTTCAAATCAACAGCTGTTTTATCCTGTGCTCTAATTGAAACTAAACTAGTTAATAGAACTACGGAAATTAATAATAAATTTTTCATCATAAACTTAAATTTTATGGTTTTTAAATGATTTATTGTCTTTGAATCGTAAAAATAACTTTTTTAGAGAGACTTAAAAATAAATCCTGCAAAAATGCTAATTCACAAACATTAAAGAAATATCGTTTTACAATTTAGTCATTACCTTAACAAACATTAGACCGTTATCGAGTCATTAAATATTTTTTTAACGAATCAAAAGTATTATACATTGGCAATGAACTCTTTATGCCTATTAGAAATTTCTCTAACTGAACAGGCACTTGAATCTTTTTATTAATTATTGGTTCAACCGTTTCTGGGAATTTTGCTGGATGGGCGGTTTCAACAAATAATGAAGGTTCATTTATATCACATAGCAATTCAATGGCTCCATAAGCTGTAGCTCCATGTGGATCTAAAATGTAACCTGTTTTTGAATAGACTGAAGATACAACATCCTTTATTTGATCGTTTGTAAATGCAATACTGGTAAGTTTTTCTTTAATAAGATTGTAATTACTCCCTAATAATGTTTGAAAACGAATAAAATTACTTGGATCACCTACATCCATTGCATTAGCAATAGTAGATACTGATTGTCTTGGTGTATATGTTCCTGTTTCAAGATACTGAGGTACAATATCGTTTAAATTAGTTGCAGCGATGAATTTTTTGACCGGAAGCCCCATTTGATGGGCTATTAATGCTGCTGTGATATTACCGAAATTTCCACTAGGCACACATAAAGTAACATCTTTATATCCTTGTTTAAACAATTGAGCCAAACCACTAAAATAGTAAACCATTTGTGGTAATAAACGAGCCAAATTTATTGAATTAGCTGATGTTAACACTAATTTAGCATTCAAGTCTGCATCCATGAAGGCTTCTTTAACCATTCGTTGGCAATCATCAAATGTTCCATCAACTTCTAAAGCAGTAATGTTTTGCCCCAATGTTGTAAATTGTTTTTCCTGAACATCGCTAACTAATCCTTTAGGATATAATACAAAAACTTGAATTCCAGGTACCCCAATAAATCCATTGGCAACAGCACTGCCAGTATCACCAGATGTAGCTACTAAAATATTAATATCTTTCTCAATATTATCTCTAAACTCAGCCAATATTCGAGCCATAAAACGTGCACCCACATCCTTAAAAGCACACGTAGGTCCGTGAAATAGTTCGAGCGAATATATATGATTACTTACTTTATGTGTTGGGATAGGAAAGTTAAGTGCTTCATTAACAATTTCCTGAAAACGCTTTTCTGAAATATCTGGACAGAAATAGGGTTTAAGTACTTCAAAACCTATCTCTTGCAACGATAGATTAGGTAGTTTTTCGTAAAATGATGCTGGCAATTGAGGAATAAATTCAGGCAAATAAAGACCTTTGTCTGGAGCCAATCCTCGTAATACTGCCTCCTTTAAAGTAACATATTGGGAAGGCGAATTTATGCTATAATACTTCATTATAAAACGATTACAATGTTTATTACTATTTTGAATTTAAGAGCAACTTCATGAATTCGGTTCCTTTTATAGTACCAAACGAACCCAATGCTGCTGACTTTTCGTTATATTCAAATATGCTATCTCCTTTAATATTAGGTCTATATATCATAAATGGGACGGCATCGCGAGTATGCGTTCTTAATTCACAAGGGGTAGGATGATCAGGTAAAAATGCAACTGTAATCTCCTCTCCTGCTTCAATTTCATTAAGAATCAATTTTACAACTTTGGCATCAATATCTTCAATTGTGCGTATTTTCAAAGCAATATCACCTTCGTGACCAGCTTCATCAGGAGCTTCGATATGTAAATAAACATAATCGGTGGTTTTAAGTGCATTAATTGCTGCTTGCGCCTTACCTATATAATTAGTTGTATATAACCCTGTTGCTCCTTCAACATGAATAGAATTTAAACCTGCTAAACGACCAATTCCATGTATTAAATCAACTGCTGAAATTACTGAACCTGAGTTTAATCCATACATTTCTTTTAGTGTTGGCATTTGAGGCTTGTAACCGGGTGACCATGGCCAAATTGAATTAGCTGGTGATTTTCCAGCCTCTTTTCTTTTTATATTTATTGGATGATCATTTAGTATCTCGTGAGATCGAGCTATGAGTTGATTTACTAAGTCCACTGTTTTTAGCGAAAGATCATCCTCGCTTTTAGGTAAAAGGCCTTTTACCGGTGATCCAGGATAATCATGAGGTGGAATTGCTTTAATTTTGCCTTTGCCATTTTTTATCACTAATAAATGGCGATAACTAACTCCTGGATAAAACTGAACATTATCATCGCCTAATTGTGAATTAAGATATTTAATTAACTCGAGTGCCTCTTCACTAGAAATATGGCCTGCTGAGTGATTTTTAAGTATGTCATTTTCAACAGTTACGAGGTTGCATCTAAATGCCATATCAGTATCGGCCAATTCAACGCCCATTGCAACCGCTTCAATCACACCTCTCCCAGTAAAATACTTTTCTGGATCGTATCCCATAACAGTCATGTTTGCCACTTCGCTACCTGGATGCAATGAATCAGGCACTGTGTGCAATAATCCTAAACGCGACATGGAGCATAACCTATCTATATTAGGCGTATTGGCTGCCATAACAGGTGTTTTACCACTTAACGATTCTATTGGTAAGTCGGAAAGACCATCGGCTAATATTACTAGATATTTCATATTTTAAAAATTAGTATTAAGTATCAAGACACAAGACTGATCTTCAAGACTTCTCTAAGACGCTCGATTTAGTTAATCATTATATTTTACAATTTCTAATTCTGTTCTATTACCTGAAATTTATAAGTCTATGTAACTGTTTAAATTTAATTTAAATGAATACAGAGATTGGAAGAATAATAGATATTAGACAGATAGATAAGATATTTTAGATAATTCCGGATGATGTACATTCTAATTTCATCTTTTCATCTTCTAATCTTCTTTTTTTCATCTTCTCTTTCTATAATCTAGACATCTATAAAATTCAAACAGCTTCTATATATTTGACACTTTAATAATATCAGCAAATACCCCAGCAGCAGTCACATCTGCTCCAGCCCCATACCCTTTTATCTGCAAAGGATGATCGTTGTAATTTTCAGACCAAATAAGAATAATGTTATTTGAGCCTTCTAAATCATAAAAAGGATGATTCTGATCCACTTCAACTAATCCAACTTCTGCTTTTCCGTTTAAAAGACGAGCCGAATATCTTAGACGTTTATTTTGTGAAACAAGCTTCTTCCGCTGTTGTTCATAGGTATCGTCAAGTTTTGAAATTTTTGACATAAACTCATCCAGCGATGGTAAATCAATATATTCTTGTGGAACAAATGGATCTACCTTTACATCAGCTTGTTCCATAACATATCCAGCCTCACGCGCCAATATCAGCAATTTACGAACCACATCGGTACCGCTTAAATCCATTCGAGGATCAGGTTCGCTGAATCCTTTTTCTTTAGCTTCTAAAATAACTTGTGATAATTTTTTATCCTCCGACAACGTATTAACAATAAAATTTAATGTGCCTGAAACAACAGCCTCCATGCGAATAATTTTATCACCACTGTTAACCAAGTCATTAATAGGAGAAATAATGGGTAATCCAGCACCAACATTTGTTTCGAATAGAAACTTAACCCCTTTTTCGCGAGCAGTATTTTTCAACTTTTTGTAATCGGAATAGGATGACGAAGAGGCAATTTTGTTGGCTGTAACGACCGAAACATTAGATTCTAATAGACTTTGATAAACGGAAGCCACTTTTTCATTGGCTGTGCAATCAACAAAAACACTTTTACCTAAATTCAAATTAATGATTTTATCGCGATAAGAATAAACATCTCCTTCCAAACCATCACTTTTGAGATGGTTTACAACATCATTCAATTCAAGTCCTTCAGGATTAATTAGCATTTTTGTACTATTTGCAATACCAACTACCCTTATCATTAAATTATTGTCAGCCAAAAGTTTTTCGGACTGCTTGTTCAGTTTATTTAATAACTTACTACCAACAGTTCCAACACCAGTCAAAAATAGGTTCAAGCGCGAATAATCAGATAAGAAAAACGATTCATGAATAACATTAAGCGCTTTTTTAATATCCTTTTCTTTAATCACAAATGATATATTTAACTCGCTGGCTCCTTGTGCAATAGCATATACATTAACTCCGTTTTTTCCTACCGAATCAAAGAGTTGTCCCGATATGCCTGTGGTATGTTTCATATTTTCACCAACAATAGCAACTACAGCCATTTCTTCCTCTAGCGATATTGGATTTATTTGCTTTAATGAAATTTCGCGATGAAATTCATGTTCAATAGCTGCTTTAGCAACTGCGGAAGTGTTGGTTTCAATAACAATGGTTATACTATTTTCCGACGATGCTTGAGAAATTAGTATCACATTAACATTTTTTGATGCCAGTGATTTAAATAGTCGCATCGAAATTCCAGTAACTCCAACCATTCCAATTCCTTGAATGGTTAATAATGAGACTCCTTTTATTGAAGAAATTCCTTTTATCTGTTTCTGAGAAATATTCTCTTTATTCCCATTTATTAGAGTTCCAGAGGCTTGAGGATTAAAAGTGTTTTTAATTACAATTGGAATGTGTTTTTGATATACAGGAAGTATGGTTGGTGGATAAATAACTTTTGCGCCAAAATGCGAAAGTTCCATTGCCTCAGCATAACTAAGTTTATCAATGCAATAAGCACGACTAATAATACGTGGATCGGCAGTCATGAAACCATCCACATCAGTCCATATCTCAAGCGTTTCGGCATTAAATGATGCAGCTAATATGGCAGCAGTAAAATCGCTTCCACCTCGTCCAAGTGTTGTGTTTTCTTGATGAATGTTACTACTAATAAAGCCTGGGAATAGAGCTAAACCTGTAACCTCTGATGCAATATTCGTTAGCAACTCATTTGTTAACTCTTGATTTAATTGATTTTTTCCAAATTCTAAAGAGGTCTTAATGTAATCGCGACTATCAAACCACTTAGCATTTAACAAAAAAGCAATGATAACCGATGATAGTCGTTCCCCTATTCCCGAAATACTTTCGAGACTCTTGCGACTTAACTCTTTAATTAAATAAACTCCTTTTAGAACACTTTGTAGTTCATCCAAAAGAGGTTCAATTTTTTTAAGGACTTCTACTTTTTCTGCATCATTAAAAAGCTGATGGATAATGGTTAAATGCTTTTCAATAATTATATTTAAAGTCGTTTTGTATTCTATTTGACCTCGGCTAGCTAATTCGGAAGCAGCAATTAACAAATCGGTAATTCCACCTACGGCTGAAACCACAATTACTTTATCGCCATGAGTATTTTCAACGATTTGCTTAACTCGTAGTATGTTATCTGCGGAACCTACGGATGTTCCTCCAAATTTTAAAACCTTCATATATCTATTATTTTTTTTCCATTTAATGATTGCCAATGCAAATATGGCTTTTTTGTAATGATGAATTATAAGATAGTCATGATTTTACTAATGCTTGTAGTCTCACAAACACATTCGTATCTTAAATAGAAAAAAATTAGGATAACGAATAACACAACTGGAGGAATGAATTATTGACCCCTATGGGGTTGATGTCTTCGTTCGAGAAAAATTTATGCGTTGTAATAGTTGTTGCATTTAAATAGCTTTTTTTCAATAATTCGAAAACAAAAATAACGAATAATTATAAAACTAGAAATAATTCCATGACATTTGTTGGGTTATCTCAATTATCAGTTAATAATTGAGCATACAACAATTCGAATTGTATGTTGAATTTAAATTAAAATGGAAAACGATTGGTTCCATCCATTTTACTACCTTCTCAAGTTGTGAATAAGCAAAACATTCGAATGACAGTAGTTCCAGAGGGTTTTATTGCTGAACAAGAAATATTTGAAGCTAAAAATTAATCAGCTTGTTAATTACTTTTTTTCTAAAAATCTAATAGTAAACTTTTCATTCAAACATCTTTATTACCTTTAGGTTTTCAGAAAAATAACTATGTCTCAACTAGCAATCTATAGAGCATCAGCCGGTTCTGGTAAAACGTACACTTTAACCAGAGAATTTATTAATGTTCTTTTTAAAAATCCATTAAATTACAGAAGCACGCTAGCAGTTACTTTTACAAACAAAGCGACTGCTGAAATGAAAAGCCGGATACTTAAAGAACTTTACAAAATGAGTATTGGCGAAAAAACTGAATTCCTTCGTCAACAAGCTACTTGGATGAGCTCCGAGAAAAAAGCGATGGAAAGAGCCGAATTACTCTTGCATTTATTGCTGCACGATTATTCGAGGTTTTCGGTGATGACTATCGATAGCTTTTTTCAACGTATCATTCGTTCATTTATTCAAGAATTAGGGCTTCACTCGGGTTACAAAATTGAGCTAAACAGCTATCGAATTCTTAATCAAGCCATTGATCGATTAATCACCAAACTGAGTTTACCTGAAAAAAAAGAACTTCGTCAATGGCTGATGAATCACACATTCGAAAAAATGGATGATGGCGGATCATGGAACATAAAGAACGAATTACTAAATCTGGGACGTGAAATTACTGGCGAAGAGTTTCAATCATTTGATCAATCGTATTTAAATATTATTAGTAACAAAACACTGATGAATGAATACAAACAACTGGTTGATAAAGACATAAATTGTTTCGATCAAAAAATGACTGAGTATTCGAAACGAGTGAAGTCACTTCTGATTAATCACAATTTAACTTGGGATGATTTTCATGGTAAATCAAGATCTCCTTTTCGATATTTTGAGAAAATAATAGATACAAAGAATTACGACATTTCTAAATCACTAATAGAAATGGTTGACAATCCTGACAAATGGCCATCTGACAAAAAAAACAGCGTAAAATGCAATTCAGTTCTTGAAGTTTATAATGGAGGATTAAACGATATTTTAAAAGAAACGATTCAAACTGTTAGCATCCAACTCCCCTACTATCAAACCGCTTGTGCCATTATTAAAAACATAAATTCGCTGGGTATAATAGCGGATATTGTGTTAGAAATGAATGAATTACTGAAAGAAGACAATCAATATCTCCTATCTAACTCCAATCGATTACTAAACCAAATTATCGACAATAACGACACTCCTTTTATTTATGAAAAAGCGGGTGTGAAGTTTAATCAGTTTTTAATTGATGAATTCCAAGACACCTCAGAACTCCAATGGAATAACTTTAAACCACTAATAAACAACAGCTTATCACAAAATGGATTTAGCTTAGTTGTGGGTGATGTTAAACAAGCTATTTATCGATGGCGAAATTCGGATTGGCGTTTATTAGCGCATAAAGTAGAAACTCAATTTGGTGCATTTGGTGTTGAAAAAAATACGTTAAATATTAATTATCGCAGTTCTCAGAATATTATTCAATTCAATAATGCCCTATTTAAAGCAGCTTCGAGCTACATGCAAGAGCTTTACGATCAAATAAATAGCTCAAACGAAGATAATGAAAACCACTCAGATAAAACAATAGAATTGGCCTATGAAGATGTGGCTCAAGAAATTCCACAAAACAAATCATCTTTTAATGGATATGTTCGAATTGATTTTTTTAATCAATCAATGAACAAAGCTGATTTTGATCAACAAGCCTTATCATCACTCAAAACAGATATTAATCAACTCATTGAAAAAGGCTACCGTTATAAAGATATCTGCATTTTAGTGCGAAGTTCGAAAGATGCAAGCCTCGTTGTTGATTACTTAATGAAGGGCGATTTGGTTGATGATTTAATCCCTGTCATTTCTAATGAGGTTTTAAAACTATCAAAATCAATTGCCGTTCAATTAATTATTCATCAACTAGTTATAATTCTCAATCCGAATTCGGACATCGAGAAAAAATTCATAGAAATATATCAATCCAAAAGTTTTTTAAATAAAACCAATAGAAATATTGATTTATCTGCTTTTGATAAAGAAACCTTAACCAATTTAGAGTTTATTACTAAAAAAGGTCTCCCACTGGTTGATTTAATTGAATTTATTGCGCAAAAACTCCCATCAGAGTTGCTCCTTAATGAAGGGGGATACATTCAATCGTTTATTGCAATTGTAGATGAATATATCCAGAATAATAAAGCCGATTTGGGTGCTTTTGTTGAATGGTGGAACGAATTTGGAATTGAAAAATCGATTATTCTACCCGATGAACAAGATGCAATAATGATTCAAACTATTCATAAATCAAAAGGATTAGAGTATAAATTTGTATTAATGCCTTTTGCCAATTGGGATTTCAACAATTCGCAGCATCCTCCTCTACTATGGTGCGAAGACCCATACAAAGTTATAGGAAATACGCCTGTTCAATATCGAAAAGAATTATTAAATAGCTTATTTAAAGATAGATACATTCACGAAAGCTTGCAAATATACATCGACAATTTGAATTTACTTTATGTGGCATTTACACGAGCTCAAAAAGGATTAATTGTATATGCACGCGAACCAAAGGACACGGTTAAATCGATATCGGATGTGATATATGAGAGCGTCACCCGATTGCCTTTTGATGAGTTAAGTAAAGTGGATGATATAAAATGGGAAGGGAATACTTTTTCAATGGGTACTTTACTCGAAAATTCAGAGAAGGGGAATGTAATACAAACTGATGCAGCAAAAAACAATGACCCCTTTGATGCAATAACCTGTGAACTTCCTACAATATCTAGCTTTAACTATCAAAACCGAATTAAAATAGTTAAAGACAGTGAAGGTTTAGTTGATTCACATTCTCAACGAAATGAAGGGAAAATAATGCATTTGTTATTTGAAAACATCCAAACTATTTCGGATTTGCCTAATGCTTTAACTAAATTAGTTGAAGTAGGTATAATTAATAACTCTGAAATTGATTTATTAACCAAAAAAGTAATGGATAAACTACAAAATCCAATGGTGAAAAATTGGTTTCGAGAAGGATTGCGCGTCCTGAATGAACGCACCATTTTACTGGATGGTCAAGCTATTCGACCAGATCGTGTGATAATTGAAGATCAGGTTGTAACAATTATCGATTTTAAATTTGGCGAGTTACATCAACCATCACATGTAAAACAGGTTCAAAACTATATCAACCAAATTCGACTTATGGGATATAGTAAAATCGAAGGATTTTTATGGTATTTTAATGAGAATGAAATTGTACCAGTAAAAACTTCATCACAATTATCTCTATTCTAATCTAAAAGCTAAGTTTTTTTGCGTTTTTTTCGCTTTTCAACTGAATAGCCAAATTTTCCAATTCGCTTACCTAATACATAGTATTGTCCATGCGAGTAGGCAATTGGATCACTTTTTTGCAATGAAAATGCACCTGTTTTTTCATCAATATACGACTCATCGGCCTGCACATTAACGACTTCAGCTATAAACATATCGTGAGTTCCCAATGGTTTAATCTCAACAACTCTGCATTCAATGTTTAAAGGCGATTCCTCAATTGTTGGCGCTTTAACAATTTGAGATTTACCTGGAGTTAAATTCATTTCTGAAAATTTATTGTGGTTTCTGCCAGATTTTACGCCACACCAATCGGTTGCAAAAGCAAGATTTCGATTCGTAAGGTTGATTACGAATTCCCCGGTTCGTTTTAGTATATCGTATGAATGACGACCAGGCCGCACCGAAATATAGCACATTGGCGGATCAGAGCAAATAGTACCTGTCCACGAAATGGTAATAATATTAAACTCATCAGGAGTTTCACCTAAACTTACCATAACGGCTGGTAATGGATAGATCATTGTTCCTGGTTTCCAATTAGTTTTCGTCATGAATTTAAAGTTATTTAATTAACAACTTGATAGGTTATTAATATACACAAAATCAAATTAGCAATTATTGTTAAATTATGGTAATGTGCTCCTGAGTAGTTATTTTCTCGCAATATTGACATTTAAGAGCTACATTATCTTTATCGTGCAAAGCGAATTTTGTAATTATAGGTTCATGATTGGTAATACATTTGGGATTAAAACATTTTACGATACCAATAATTTTATCAGGAATAACAACCACTCGTTTTTCAACCACCTCATAATCGCGAATAATATTGAGCTTGGCTTGAGGCGCTACCAATGAAATTTTGTTTATTTCATCATCCTCGAAAAATTTATCAGTCACTTTAATAATGGCTTTTTGTCCCATTCGATGACTCTCTAAATTAGCTCCAAAAGTTATTTGATTGGGAATCACATCGAGATTTAATATTGAAATAACCATAAATAAATGGTCGGCAGGTATATGATCAATGACTGTGCCGTTTTTGATAGCATTAACTTTAAGCTCTTTATTTTTAGACATATCATTAAGTTTTTAATTATTTAACTCCAAGTATTGATGCCATAATGGCCATTCGAGCATAAACGCCATTTTCGGCTTGCTCAAAATAATAAGCTTTGGGATTGGTATCCACATCGGTATGAATTTCGTTCACTCGTGGTAGAGGATGCAAAATTTTTAAGTTGTCGCGAGTATTGCTAAGCATATGATTTCGAAGCACATATGCGTTTTTAACTTTCTCGTACTCAATTGGATCAGCAAAACGTTCTTTTTGCACACGAGTCATGTAAAGAATATCAGCCTGTTCAATTATCTCCGAGAATTCTCTATGCTCAAAATACTCTATTCCTTTTTCGCGTAAAAACCATTTGTACTCTTGTGGCATTTTTAATTCATCGGGCGAAATAAAATAAAAAACCGGATTAAAATGCGACATGGCCATTAATAAGGAATGCACAGTGCGTCCATATTTTAAATCACCCACCATGAATATGTTCAAATTATCTAAAGTGCCCTGAGTTTTTTTTATGGAATATAAATCCAATAAGGTTTGAGTTGGGTGTTGGTTAGCGCCATCTCCAGCATTTATTATGGGAACTCGCGATTGCTCTGAGGCATAGCGGGCACTTCCTTCTAAAGGGTGTCGCATAACTATTAAATCGGCATAATTACTAACCATTTTAGTAGTATCCTTTAGCGTTTCGCCTTTAGTTGTTGATGAGGAAGATGCATCGGTAAATCCAATAACTCGACCACCCAATCTATTTATGGCCGTTTCGAAACTCAAACGCGTTCGCGTGGATGGTTCAAAAAATAAACTAGCAACCACTTTGCCATCTAAAAGTCTTTGATTTGGATTAGCTTCAAAATCAGCGGCTAACTCAATAATCTCCAAAATCTCTTCTTTTGTAAAATCAGTAATGGATACTAAACTTTTGTTTTTCATTTGTACGTTTTTTAATAGATTGGCAATTTGTATCGTGAAACTCAAAAACAAAAAAAAAGGTCTGAAATAAATCAGACCTTAAATATTTTATTTTGACCAAAAACAGTAACCGTAAATAATCGAATTTCGTGACTCATGGATAATTGATTTGGACATATAATTTAAAAAAAGCATAAACAGCTTCAATAAATAACCTACAATATTTGTATTACAAAATTAAGTAAATCATGTGGATATTTAATGATTAATATCAATTTGAATATTTTTTTTATCAACAGATACCGAATAATTTTAATCAAATTTTATTTATTATTCAAGATCATTCTTCTAATTTTTGAGCCATAAGCTCCTTATAAAACATTATTAAAGCGGCATCTACAGTTTGCAAAATATTTCGTTCTCGGAATAAACCAAAAGAGAACATTTGAGAGATTACTTTATTATTTGGTTTAGCGACTGCTATCCAAATAGTTCCAACTGGCTTGTTAGGCATTGCACCACCGGGTCCAGCAATACCCGAAACCGAAATACTCCAGTCTGATTTAAGAACTGCTTTTGCACCCAATGCCATTTCCTCAACAACTTGCTGACTAACTGCACCGTAAGTCAATAACGTTTGCGATGAAACATTTAAAATAGTCTGTTTTAACTCATTAGAATAAGCAACCAACCCACCTTTAAAATAGCTTGAGCATCCGGGTATTGATGTTATTTTAGCAGCTATTGCGCCACCACTGCAACTTTCGGCCACTACTAAAGTTTGATTCTTAGTTTTTAAAAGTTCACCAATATTTTTTTCAGGTAAATTATCATCAAATCCAAAAATATTATCTCCAATTATATCATTCAGGTTATTAACTAATGCATCAATCTCTTGCTTTAAAACTTCTTCAATAGCTCCTTTGGCAGTTAGCCTTAAACGCACTTTCCCTGGTTGAGGCAAATAAGCAACTTTAATATGACTTGGAACTGAATCTTCCCACCTTGAAATTTCCTCAGCTAAAACAGACTCTGGAATTCCATAAACATGAATGGTTCGATGGATAATGTAGCCAGTTGAAAATTGTTGTTTTAACAATGGAATTATTGATTGCTCCATTGCCATTTTCATTTCTGATGGCACACCAGGCATGGCGACAACAATTTTATTGTTGTGCTCAAACCACATGATAGGGGCTGTTCCAACTAAATTAGGAATAATAGTGCAATTCTCAGGAACCATAGCTTGTGAATGATTTAAGCTATTTATAGAGGATACTCTTCCTTTTAAAAAGTTGCAAACATTATCATAAACGGCTTGACTAAACACTAAGTGAGTGTTAAATAATTCACACAAGATTCCTTTGGTAATGTCATCGCGCGTTGGCCCCAATCCTCCTGTTAGCAATACAACCGAAACCCGTTTGAGCGAATCGGTAATCGAATCTTTAATGGTTTCACCATCATCGCCAATGGCTAAAACGCGTGTAACATTAAATCCGGCATTGTTTAATTGCACTCCCATCCAGGCCGCATTGGTGTTAACCACTTGACCTATTAATAATTCATCACCAATGGAGATTATTTCAATGTTCATGTTTTTTATTTCTCTAATAAATGTTCTACAACAATTAATCTATTCAATTACAATATCATACTTACTTAATAACCCAATAACACCACTCATCGAAAACTTGGCCTTTTTAATTCTATTCTTCTCTGGATCGATTGCATAACTAAATGACGAACGAAAATCGGTCTTTTCGAGAATCGTATTGTCGAACAAAGCGCCTGACAAATCGCAGTTTTCGAGCACCAAGTCAGAAAGGTTTGCTTCGGTAAAATCAACCTCGTGCAAAGTGCAATTTATAAACTTCAAGTTTTTTAAATTCATCTTATAAAAGGATGATAAATTTAGCAAACACGATGAAAAATCAATTTCAAACCCAAATTTATTACACTCATTAAAATGTAATCCGAGCAATTTGCAATTTGTAAATCTCACATCTTTAAACGACGTATTTATTAGCTTGACTAAGCTTAAATCGCAGTTTTTAAATTCACAATCACTAAATGCACTATCTGAAATATTGGTATTTGCAAAAACACAATCCTCAAACAAACAATTATCATACTCACCTTTAATCAGCTCAGAAGCATTGTAATCAATACGTTGAAATGTTTTATCTACAATGAAACGCTTACTCATAACCTTATTTTTCACTTTTTAGAGCAGCCATGCGCTGTAATAATGGTGGATGTGAATAATTAAATATCACATACAACCAATGAGGAGTTGGATTACTTAATGAATTGGACGATAGCTTTTTCAAAGCAGAAATAAGTGGATCTGATAATCGAAAATTTGCAGCAAAGCGATCAGCAGCATATTCATTTTTTCGAGAATGCCAATTACCTACCAAACCAATAATCATTGACACAGGACTAAAAAGTAGTCCAAATGCTACCATTCCAATATGAAATGATGGTTTGGCAACACCCAATGCTTCATGTAAATAATGATTATCAACCACTTGTGAAAATATAAAAAGAAGCACTCCAGTTTGAATTATGCCGAAAACAGTACCCCAAAGTGTATGTTTTAATTTGTAATGGCCAATTTCATGAGCTAAAACAGCAACAATTTCGTCAGTACTTAAGTCATTTATTAGCGTATCATACAGCACTATACGTTTTCGGCTACCCAATCCGCTAAAAAATGCATTGGCTTTCGATGAACGTTTGGAACCATCCATAACAAAAATATTATCTAACTTAAAATTGGCCTTGATAGAAAAATCTTCAATGGCATCTCGAAGATCGCCACTTTCAAGAGGTGATTGCTTATTAAACAATGGTAATATAAACGAAGTATAAAACATAGTCATTAGCAACGTAAACCCTCCCATTAACAACCACGCAACCCACCAAAAGCTTGAGCCCAACAACAAATAAAACCAAATAACTGCCGATAATATCGGAGCTCCAATTAATACTCCGAGTAAAACAGATTTTAATATATCGACAAAAAATGTTTTTTGCGACGTTTTATTAAAACCATACTTTTCTTCAACAACAAAAGTATGATACCAGTTAAAAGGAATTTGAATTACCAAGGATAAAAATCCAATTAAGCCAAAAAACAATAACCCTTGAACAATTGGTTTTTCAGAAAATGAAATTACTATACTATCAGCAATGGCAAATCCTCTGTAAATCAAAATAAATAGAATGAGGATGAATCCAAATGAATCATGCCACAAATCGAAACGATAATTCGTTTGACGATATTGCTTATGATTTTCGAATTTCTCCGAAGAATAAATATCAGAAATCTCAGATGGTAGTGATTTACACCATGCTTTAGCGTTAAGGCCCGCAAGCAATCGATCAAGCAAAAAATCAAAACATACAATTCCAATAATCACATAAAATAAATCCATTGATCTAATTATTAAATAAGATTTCAAAATTAAACATTCAGTAGGTATATGCAATTTAAATACTATCTCGATTTGTTCTTTTATTATTTTTTATGACCTAAGAAATATTAAATTTGCACACTTAAAAATACGATTGATATTGTTTCAAGAATCTCATCAAAATTATCATCCCCAAAACAACACACCATTTATGAGCAACTTAAAATTGCCATTTTATCCCGAAAATAAATACAAAGCTTTAATTTTTGATTTAGATGGAACATTAGTGGACTCGATTAAATTGCATTATAAGGCATGGCAAAATGCCTGTGCAAAATATGGAATTTCGTTTGACATGAACTACATGTACAATTTCACAGGGAAACCAACGATTGAATGTGGACGTCAGATAATTAGAGATTTTAAATTAACTGTTTCACCTCAGCAATTTGTTGATGAAAAGGAGTCGTTTTTTCAACAAGATTTTCATAAAATTGGACTCGTAGAGCCGATTGCAAGTTGGGCCAAGTATTTTTATGGCAAAATACCCATTGGTGTTGGCACAGGAACTGGTCGCAACCACGCCATTCAAATTCTAACCAACACCGGACTTATTAGTATTGTTGATGCAGTAATTGCAGGTGATGATGTTGAGAATGCTAAACCACATCCTGAGACTTTTTTAAGGTGTGCTGAATTATTAAAAACAGCTCCATCGGATTGTTTGGTTTTTGAAGATGGTGAATATGGAATTCAAGCTGCAAAAGCAGCTGGAATGGACGTAATTGATGTTAAACCTTTTTACGAAAAGCCAATTTGGGATTAAAGCGATGCACGTTTAATTATTTTAGTGGGGATATATTCATTCACATGATTATTATTAACCACAAAATTGGCTGCTTTTTCTCCTAATTGCTGAAAATCAGTGGATATAACGGTTATCCCCTCTTTCACATATTTTTTCATGGGAGTTTCGTTATACGAAATAATTCCCAAATCTTTTCCTAGTATTAAGTTTCGCTGATGAGCTAAATCAAGCAGTTGAGCAAGAGTTCGATCGCTTACCAAAAAATACAAATCTCCAATTCGAGGGTTAAGTTCATCTGCATCATATAATACCTCGCCAACAATGCCATTATCGTTGCAAAATTTTAAATAATACTCAACCGATTCTTGAGAGTGATAAGTGAAATCGGGATATAGAAAAACGAAACGCGTGTATTTTCGTATATCAGATATAACTGATAATAAATTATCATAAACAGGCACTCCAAAATCTTGTCCAACAAAAGCGAGTTTTGACGATGCATGAATATTCCAATCAATAATCAAGAGTTTTTCAGGATCAATTTGCGAAATAATGCGATTAACATTAGGGTTGTCGAAATTCATTATTATGTAATGACTGTATTTTCCAATGCTATGAACAATTATATCTTCGAAGACACGGATATTATAATGATGAAAGTGCAAATCGACTGAATAACTTTTAGGTAATGTTTTTCGAAAAGCACCATAAAGCACCTCTTTGTATGCTTTAAAAGTATCTAAAAACAAAAACACTTTACTGAATTCACGAGCCACATAGTACCCTTTACTAGGTATCGATTCAACCAAGCCTCTGTTTTTCAACTCAGAATAGGCTTTAAAAACGGTATCTCGGGATAGATTACACTCTTTTCGAAGAGAGTTAACGGACGGTAAAGCATCTCCTTTCTCTAATTGATTACTGCGGATTGCATATTCAATAGAATCAACTAATTGAATGTACTTTAACGTTCCTGAGGTTTCGTTTATGATTGGGATAAATGACTCCATTTAGTTTTATGGTCAAGGTTATTTGCAAAATGATACTTTTTAACTGTATTGCAATAAATTTAAGCAATTGGTGTTAAAAAAATCAACACACTGCGATTAATTAAATAGAAAAATTCTATTCTGTAACCCTATAAGAGCGAATAAAAAACCCTTTATGGATTTTATCTCTTAATGTATCTTCAACCGACCAATATACAATTTTTGAATAGGTTCCCTTTTGGTTATAATGAACGATAAAACCCGATAATGAATTTGATATATTTAAAAGTTTTAAAGGGTATTTTGCATAATCTCGATCCTCTTCATTTTCAATATATTCACCTTGAATAAGTCGAACCACTGCATTAGGTGGAGTAGCTAATTTTAACCGTTGAAAACCAGGTTCATTAACTTTTAAAGAATCGAGTGCTATGCTTTTATCAGCTACATAAAAAATTGGACATCCATTAAATACAACAGATGAATCGGTAAATACCTGAGAATAAAAAATTGAATCGTTAATAAAAGATTGAAAAGAAAAAAGTTTACCATCGGGAAGCCATTGAGAAACAACAAATTCCCGTCTCCCTTCTAATCCATCGGAAGCAATAATTCTTTTAGCTAAAACACCGCTCAAATAATGCGCTTCTCGAAGGGAATCAGAACTAAGGTCAAAAACAATTTTTTCCTTTCTACCATCGGGAAGACTTATAACTTCATTTTTTTGAGAACATGACGAAGCAAGTATTAAGAGCAAGAATATCCTAAATCTCATTTTTTATTGCAAATATATAACAATGATCAATACCATATTTGTATTGATCATTGCATAAATTCATGTTGGTGCTATAAAACTCAAGGAATTGCAGCTACTAATGTTTTGAATTGCAAAAATTTTGCAATATCAGCATCTGCTAACTTACTCATTTCCTTTGGCATTGCCCCATTATTTACAACTGTGTAATTTACTGCGGCATCAGTTCGTGCACCTGCAAAATTCGAATACTCCGAATGGCATCTAGTACATTTACTTGTAAGAATCGACTTCAAACTTGCATCGTAATAGCTCTGTGCAGCCGTTAACTGGGGGCTTGGAACATCTGGTGCGGGATCGCTACTTTTAGAACAAGAAGTAGTTATTGCCATAAGAGCAACAAATAACAAACAATAGGTAATCTTCACAAGTGCTTTCATATCGAATTATTTACACATTAAAACATCTAAGTATCTATTTTATTGTATAAATCTTTAAAACCACTTAATTTTTTGGTGAAAAAGTAACAATTGATTCAATTTTTTGTTTGATCACCTTAACCCACATTGCAGCTATCCATCTGTAACGTATTGATAATCTGATTTGGGGTTTTTAAAATTTTCGCCAGTGTGCCACACGGATTTTTTCCGGGGCATGGATCATATTTGAGCTTGCCGCATATTTGTTTGACCGTTT
>JBBQUP010000017.1:0-42710 GCA_038212305.1 Bacteroidales bacterium | reverse complement strand
ACTGGCTGACCGACTAAATTCTTTGATGTATCTTTGCTCATGGTTGAGATTTTTTGTTCTCCAAAACAAATTTACAACCTTGGGATGAGGCTTCGGTCTTGTCCCTAAAATTTATTTATTCTTTGTCGGTCAGTAGTGTATTTTTATATGTATTAGCTGAATTAAATGTGAGGTTGGTTATAGTGAGCGACGATAAATAGCTCTTTTGCAAAATTTGATTGTGTGTTGGCTTGTGCTGTTTGCAAATGTGCTGTTTTGTGGGTCGGTGGTTTCTTCTTTTTTTTTGTGGGGGAAGAAAAAAATAAAATAAATTTCCATCAAATTTGCACTATCCTGTCAAAAAAATAAATCCTTTCTTATTTCAATTTATCACTATCGTATCTGTCTGTTCTTCTGTCTTTTTACACTTGTGGCCAACTTGTATCTATCACAACAAACGTATCACATTCTCTCAATTTTCAGGTTGTATAATCTGTTAATATTCAATTTGTATAACAAACGTTGCACTGCGTATAACAACGTTCGATGGCATTAACCATGGCGGAATTATGGGCTAATTGCCTGTTTAATTTAACGAATGGTTGCGCGAGTGCAAAAACTGGTGAAACTGCCGCCGACAGGCATTTGTTATTGGTAATTGGTTAGGGTGCAGTTTTTATTTTTTCAGTATTTCAATCAATTCTTTATTTATATATAAAGTCTCTCTACCAACTTTTTCGGATTCAATAATCCCAATATCTTCAAGTACCTATAAACATGTGAATCATGTAATTTTTCTCAAAAATCCTGTAACACTTTCCATGTTTCTGTTGCTTAAATTAGTTGTCGAATTATAATTAAATTAAGATGAAAAATAGAGATGGAATTAAGAAGGAGCTATTGACAGTAGCTATTTTGCCAAAGCGTCAGACACCAATAAAATTCAACTCAAATAAAATATTTCTGACTAATGAATAAGTACTTCATTGGAAATAATGTGGTATTTTATTTAGCTAATAGATTCATTAAGTGCACAAACGAAAAACAATAAATAGGTCTGAGACCTTAAAGGTGCATTGACGACAGAAAATTTGGCTCAAGGCATATGCAATTTTACAAAAGCCCACCATAAGATCGAAAGCATACTTAACAAAATGATTCAGTGATTAAAACCTATAGTTGCGATGGCTTTTCCGTTTAATTCACAACTAAAATAAGGGTATGAACAAACAAACGCCAACAGGAAAAATGATTGAACCTTTAATAAATCTTTTGGCAAGTAAAAATGAAAAGGTTCGCAACCAAGCACGTAAATCTCTTGAATCGATAGGCAAACCAGCCGTTTCCTCTTTGTCTCATGTTTTGCAAACTTCGAAAGAATATGATGCTCGTTGGCAGGCGGCTAAGGCGCTTGGTACAATTGGATACTCTAAATCCATACCTGCATTGGTTTTAGCTCTCGAAGATCCTGAATTTGAAGTTAGATGGCTGGCAGCCGTCGCATTAAAAAAATTTCAAATGGCCGCATGGCCAGAGCTATTAAAAGCATTAATCAGCCATGGAGCTGATTCGATTAAGCTTCGTGATTCGGCTCATCATGTACTAGGTAAGCAACAAGCAATTGGACTCAACGATTTACTAGAAGTTCTTAGAAAATCGCTCGAATCTGGTGCCGTTCTGGAAAGTACGCCAGTGGCAGCATTTAATCTCCTGAAGAAAATAAGAGCCATTCAACCCACTATTGAATAAGCTATAGATTTTAAATTAATCAAAATCAGAAAAAATGACTGAAAAAACAACGATAACCAAGCCCAATTACGGGAATTCACCAAATGATGTTGATGGTTTTGATTTGCTTGCCGAACTGGCATTGGATATGCGCAGTTCATGGAATCATGCAGCTGATGAATTATGGCATCAACTCGATTCGGATCTATGGAATCTCACTCATAACCCCTGGATTGTCATTCAATCCGTTTCGAGGGATCACCTTAAGAAGATGCTTGCAGATAAAACATTTCGCAAGAAGCTGGATGAAAGGGTTCAAACCCGGAAACTTGCTATCGAGAGCCCAGCGTGGTTTCAGCAAAATCATCCCCAATCGCCACTTACTTGCATTGCCTATTTCAGCATGGAATTTATGCTAAGCGAAGCATTACCTATTTATTCAGGTGGATTAGGCAATGTAGCAGGCGACCAACTGAAAGCCGCCGGTGATCTGGGATTACCTGTAATTGGTATTGGGCTACTTTACCAACAAGGTTATTTCCGTCAAGAGATAGACAAAGATGGAAATCAACTAGAGCTTTATCCTTATAATGACCCTGGTCAGTTACCTATAACACCACTGCGTCATGAAAATGGAGAGTGGCTTCGACTTGAGGTTGCATTGCCCGGTTACTCGGTTTGGCTGCGTGCATGGCAGGTACAGGTAGGACGACTAAAACTATTTTTGCTCGATAGTAATGATGCAGCAAACTTACCTGCCCATCGCGGTATTACAAGCGAATTATATGGTGGTTGGCATGAACTGCGCCTTAAGCAAGAACTTGTCCTAGGTATTGGCGGATGGCGTTTGCTTATGGAACTTGGTATTAAACCTGAGGTATGCCATTTAAATGAAGGACATGCTGCGTTTGCCGTACTGGAAAGGGCACGTACATATATGGAAGAAACCGGATTATCCTTCAACGAAGCTTTGATGGTTACGCGGGCAGGAAATATATTCACAACTCATACGGCGGTGCCAGCTGGTTTCGACTGTTTCTCGCCCTCCCTTATCGAACATTACCTTGGAGACTATGCTAAAAAGCTTGGCATTTCAATTTCCGATCTTTTAGCATTAGGCCGCATAAATCCTAATGACTCAAATGAGAGTTTCAATATGGCCTACTTAGCATTCAGAGGCAGCGGAGCAGTAAATGGTGTAAGTCGTTTGCATGGGAAAGTAAGTCGGCACATTTTTTCACCACTATTTTCGCGATGGCCTGAGGATGAAGTACCTGTTGGTCACATTACAAATGGAGTTCACATGTCAAGTTGGGATTCAGTAGAGTCCGATGCTCTATGGACAAAGGCTTGTGGAAAAAGCTGTTGGCTTGGAAAAACGCCAACATTAGAACAAGATATTCGCAGCGTTCCAGACGATGAACTGTGGAAAGTTCGGACAGAAGCAAGTGCGACTTTCGTAGAATACATCCGCGATCGCTTTACTCAACAATTGTCTATTTCTGGCACCTCAGACAATATTGGAAACGATGCAAACCCAATTTTTAACCCGAACGCTTTAACATTAGGTTTTGCTCGACGATTTGCGAGTTATAAAAGACCAAATCTGTTATTACATGACAAACAGAGGCTTCGTCGAATTTTAACCAACACCAAATATCCAGTACAGCTTATTATTGCAGGCAAAGCTCATCCGAGCGATAACAATGGTCGTGCAATGATTAAGGAATGGATACAATTCATCAGGCAACCAGAAATTAGGCCGCATGTGATATTTTTAAGTGACTATGATATGCTCTTAACGGAAAATCTGGTACAAGGTGTTGATGTATGGCTTAATACACCACGTCGCCCTTGGGAAGCCAGCGGAACAAGCGGCATGAAAGTGTTGGTTAATGGTGGCCTTAACCTATCGGAACTCGATGGCTGGTGGGCCGAAGCCTATACTCCAGAAGTGGGTTGGGCACTGGGAGATGGACAGGAGCATGGAGACGATACGGCTTGGGATGCTACGGAAGCGGAGCAACTGTATAATTTGCTCGAACAGCAGGTTATACCTGAATTTTACAAACGGAATGAAAAAGGAATACCCACTGCCTGGGTATCGCGAATGAGGGAAAGCATGGCGCAGCTCACACCGCGGTTCTCTGCCGATAGGACTGTTCGTGAATACACCGAACAACAGTATCTGCCAGCGGCAACAGTCTATCTTGAACGAGCTGCCAACAAAGGTGCACTAGGGAAACAAATAGTTAATTGGCAACAAACATTGGAGCAGAAATGGGGTGCATTGCATTTTGGAGAAATGAAAGTTGAAACGCGTAAGAGTGAACATACATTTACTATTCAGGTATATACTAACGACATAGACCCCAGAATACTACGGATAGAGCTCTATGCCAACGGAATAAATGGCGGCAACGCTATTCAACAAGAGATGAAACAGGGACAAAAATTGGATAGCACCGCCAAAGGCTATACATACAATGCAACGGTTTCGGTAGCTCGACCTGCTAAAGACTACACGGCACGAATATTACCGAACATCCCTACGATATCAGTTCCTCTCGAAACGAATCTTATTCTTTGGCAACATTAATTATAAAATTATGTGACCATTAACATAAATAGTCATTGTAAAAAACTCTGTATTTCTTTAAAACGTATTTGTCACTAACGCTAACCACTAAATGGGAATCAATGTCATTTAGAAGGCCTGAAAGGCTTTAATCTTGATAACCGCTGGTGTAGCCAGCGTGAATAAGGCGATAGAACAATGAGATTTTAAAGGGTTCACCCTTTAAGGGCTGAGGTTTGCGATTATATTTTTCCCATGGGTTAACACCCACGGTTATCAAAATTCACCCCCTTCGGGGGAATGAAAATTACTTCTCTTTAAATAAAAATAATAAAAACAATAAAGATACATACACAAGAACTTACAAACTCAACAAAGGCATTTTTGCAGCCAATATAGACCTGCTCGCAATAAATGAAAGTACGCCATGCAACAAACGGATTGCTGTATGGGAAAAAGAAAAATAGCAAAGCAGCCTCATCGGGATTATAGAAAATCGCTGATGTAATTTCTACCCTGATTTTTTTTAGAAGTGTGGGGTAGTATGATTCTGGAATGGGTTTGAAAAAATAAATAATTCAAATAAAACAAAATTGAAATGAAAACAACAGATGTATTAGTTATAGGTGGCAGCGCTGCCGGAATGGTGACAGCAGTAACAGGTAAATCGCACTGGCCAAAAAAAGATTTCATCCTAGTAAAAAAACAAAAAGAAATGACGGTTCCTTGTGGCATTCCATACATATTTGGAACGCTCGATAGTATCGATGAAAATCTTATGTCTGTTGATACTGAACTGCAAAAAATTGGAATAACATCCATTGTTGATGAAGCAGTTGATATTAACCTTGGTAAAAAAATAGTGTTGTTTGCCAGTGGCGAAAAAATCAGTTATCATAAACTCGTTATTGCAACAGGTTCAACACCCATGCAACCTAAATGGAAATGGTTAAAAGGAGAGGATTTGGAAAACATCTTTTTAGTCCCCAAGGATAAAGAGTATTTAGATGATATGAAAACCAAGCTGGGTGAGGCAAAAAACATTGCGGTAATAGGTGCAGGTTTTATTGGAGTAGAACTTTCCGATGAACTTATCAAGCAGGGCTTTAATGTTACTCTGGTTGAAAAAACGCCTAACATACTTAACCTTGCGTTCGATATTGATGTTGTCGAAAAAATTAATCAGTTGCTTGAAGACAGAGGGGTGAAGATTATTACAGGCAAAGGAATAAGCAAAATTATCGGAACCCATAAAGTCGAAGCCATTGAACTCGAAGATGGGGAAAGGATGGATATGGATGCGGTTGTGCTATCAATAGGTTACAATCCAAATAGTGAACTAGCTAAAAAAGCAGGAGTTTATGTTGATGAAGACAATTTTATTGCTGTTGATGAGTACATGCGTACGCATAAAAAGGATGTGTTCGCTGTGGGAGATTGTGCTCAAAAACGCGATTTTGTAACTCGTAGCAGAGTTGATACCATGTTGGCCTCCACAGCCTGTGCCGAAGCCCGAATTTGTGGAATAAATTTATTCAATCTTAACGTAGTAAAAAGCTTTAGCGGAACAATTGCTATTTATTCTACAGTAATTGACAGTACTGGCTTTGGAACCGCAGGCGTAACCGAGCAAAGAGCTGAAATGGAAGGGATTGCAACTGTTACTGGACTTTTTGAAGGCATGAACCGCCATCCGGGACATTTACCCGATGCTCACAAACAAATTGTAAAACTTATTGCTGCAAAAAATTCAGGTGTCATCATTGGAGGTGAAGTTATGGGTGGCTTAGAAGCTGGCGAATTAACCAATGTTATTGGCTTAGCCATACAAAATCGCATGTCGGTAAATTCATTGTTAACCATGCAAATCGGTACACATCCCTGTCTAACTGCTTCACCTACTGCCTATCCGCTAATAAAAGCTGCCGAAATTATTGCCAACAAAATATTAAGGAACATGAAAGTAGAATAAGTGCTTCATAGAAAATAGTGTCGTATTTTATTTAGCTAATCATTTTATAAACAGCACAAACGAAAACCAATAAATAGGTCTTAGACCTTAACAGAACAAATTAGACTTTAATAAAAATAAAATCATTGAAAATGAATACAGTTGAGCTCATCAAAACAGCACAGGCTCTGGTTGCTAACAACAAGGGCATTCTGGCCATGGACGAAAGCAGTCCTACCATAAAAAAAAGATTCGAACAATACAAAATTCCTCAAACAGAGGAAGCCCGCCGATCGTATCGCGAATTGATAATAACCACTCCAAACTTGGGCGATTATATAAGTGGTGTAATTCTTTTTGACGAAACAATACGCCAAAAGAAGAAAGATGGAACTTCGTTCGTCAAAGTCATTACCGATGCAGGAATCATCCCCGGCATTAAAGTTGACAAAGGAGCCAAAGATATGGCTGGACATCCGGGCGAAAAGATTACAGAAGGCTTGGACGGGTTGCGTGATAGATTAACCGAATACGCTCAACTTGGTGCTCGTTTTGCCAAGTGGCGTGCCGTGTTTACAATCGATACTCGTGTGCCGAGCCGTGGTTGCATTGAAGCCAATGCTCATGCTTTAGCTCGTTATGCTGCGTTGTGCCAGGAAGTTGGGCTAGTTCCAATTGTTGAACCCGAAGTACTCATGGATGGCGACCACACTTTAGAACAATGCTTCGAAATTACGGAAGAAGTTCTGCACTCAGTTTTCCAACACCTGTACATTCAAGGTGTGATGTTGGAAGGAATGCTTTTAAAACCCAATATGATCGTTCCTGGGTTGAAGTGCCCCACGCAAGAAACGGTTGAAGAAGTTGCAGTTGCTACGGTAAAATGTTTGATGCGTACAGTTCCTGCAGCTGTCCCGGGAATTATGTTCCTGTCGGGCGGACAATCAAGCGAACTGGCTTCGGCTCGTTTAAATGCCATGAATAAACAATTCAAAGGACGATTGCCCTGGGGATTGTCATTTTCTTACGGACGTGCTATTCAACAACCTGCACTCGAAATATGGAAAGGCGAAGCGGCTCATGTAAATGAAGCACAGCAAGCCTTATCTCATCGCTCCAAATGCAACTGGAATGCACGTTGTGGCGAATACAATGTTGCGATGGAAAAGAAATAAACAATGCAAAAGAGATATTTCAAGGATCAAATACATCTTTATCCGCTGCAATTCGAACCGATTTATCAATACTGATTTTGGGGAGGACGACGCTTAACAGTCGTACTTTTCATGACCATTAAAGTAAGATTGACAACAATAAAGAGAGTCGCTGATGCTCCAGATGCAAACGTATAAAATTCAGAGAATGTGTGAATCATGTAATTTTTATTTAAAATCCTGTAACACTTATCCTTTCAATGTAGCTTAACTTACGCTCAATAGATTACTTCAACTTTAAAAAAAATAAAATGAAAAATGTACTGATTGCATTAGATTATGATCCTACCGCTAAAGTAGTTGCAAATGCGGGGTTCTTATTGGCTAAAACCATGAAGGCAGAAATTACTTTACTACATGTCATTTCAAAACCCGTACCGTATTATGCCTCATACCAAGGCATGGCTCCACTTTTAAAAAACACAAATGAACTAAATGCTACATCTCAAATTTTTCTTGATAAATTAAAAAACGACCTTGGAGACAAAACAATCCGAACCCTATTAAAAGAAGGTGATACCTCCGATTTTATATTAAAAACGGCAAATGAAATGAATGCCGATGTTATTGTTTTGGGCACACATAGTCGAAAATGGCTAGAAAACATCCTTTTAGGAAGTGTTGCGGAAAGCGTTTTGAAAGATTCTACAATACCTCTTTTTATTATTCCAACTAAAAAACATTGAGTTTGATGATGCCAAAAAATGGGTTTCAGATGTGTGAATTATGTAACATATTGTAAAAATTATATAACACTATTTCTATTCTCAAACGGTAAATTAACAATATGGATATTCATACTCAAAAATTCAAAATCCGATTGGGATTATTTATTACAGGTGGGCTGGCTCTTTTTATACTAACCATATTTATTATTGGGAAGCAAAAGAACTTATTTAATCCTGTTTTTAAACTTACATCCAATTTTTCGAATGTAAGCGGATTGCAAGTTGGAAATAATATTCGTTTTTCAGGAATCAATATTGGCTCCGTTGACAATATCACAATTGTTAACGACACAACAGTAAGGGTTGATCTGATGATAAAAACTGATGTATGGCAGTTTATCAAATCGGACTGTAAAGTTACATTGGGATCAGATGGTATAATTGGCGATAAGCTTATTATTATTCTCCCAGGAAGCACTGATGCTCCAAAAGCAAAAGAAGGCCAACGTCTTGAATCAATACAAACAATTGAAAAAAGCGCCATCATGGCGCGATTGGATGCCACCACAGCTAATGTTGTGGATATCTCGAAACAAATATCTGACATTGCAGGAAATATCAATAGTGGAAATGGGGCAATAAACAGGTTGATCCGTGATTCGATACTTGCCGAGAATCTTAGTCAAACCATCGCAAACCTAAATAAGTTTTCGAAAGGATTAAATGGGTCGGATGTTTTAATGAAAAGTTTGAAAGTAACAGCCGCTAATGCTGAAGACATCTCTCAGCAACTGGCAATAATCATGAATAAAATAAACAAGGGAGATGGAACGCTTGGTCGACTAATTCAGGATTCAACAATGGCTGAGAATTTAAACCAGACCATCATAAATTTCAAAAAGAGTTCGCAAGGATTGACTGGCACCGATTCTATCATGGCCAAATTAAATGCAACTGCTGGCAATGCCGAAATTGTATCGGCACAGCTCACAAAAGTGATGCACGATATTAACACCGGAAATGGAACACTCGGACGATTAATAAGAGATTCGACCTTTGCCGAGAATTTGAATCAAACCATGATAAACCTAAAAGAAGGTTCCAAAGGGTTGGATGAAAACATGGATGCAGTGAAGCATAATTTTTTATTCAGAGGCTATTTTAGAAGGACAGCTAAAGAAGCAGCTGAGAAAAAGAAAGAATTAATAAAACAGAAAAAGCAATCGGCAAAAGGATTATGAAAATATCGAAACACATATAAGATCAATAATCAGCACCAGCATAGGAAATTTTAAAAAGTCATTAATATATAACATAACCTGATTGAAAAACACAACAGACCTATCGAATTTTGGCAAAGTCGTTTCAGTACGAGGAGGTGTTGTTGACATAAAATTCGATACGTATTTACCTCCCATAAATACCGTGCTGCAAGCTGGCGATAAAAATCAAATCATTATCGAAGTGCAGGAGCAACGCGATGCTCAAAATGTTCGGGGAATTGCCCTTACTCCTACTCAGGGTTTGGCGCGTGGCATGGTTGTTAAAACCGACGGAAAACAACTTACCGTGCCTGTCGGAAAAGAAATTATGGGTCGAATGTTCGATGTTTTCGGTAATACCATCGACAAAGAGGAATCATTGCCATCGGATATTGAAAGGCGTAACATACACCAACTGCCTCCCCCATTAGCAAAACGATCAACCAAATCAGAGATTTTTGTAACGGGTATTAAAGCAATAGATGTACTACTCCCCTTGGAGCGTGGCGGAAAAGCTGGTCTATTTGGTGGTGCTGGTGTAGGAAAAACAGTTTTGCTGACCGAGATGATTCATAATATGGTGGGGCACAATAAAGGTGTCAGCATGTTTTGCGGTATTGGCGAACGTTGCCGCGAGGGTCACGAACTTTATCATGATATGAAAGAAGCGGGCGTGCTCGATAACATGGTCATGATGTTTGGTCAAATGAATGAGCCTCCGGGCGCACGTTTTCGCGTGGGTCATGCAGCGCTTACAATGGCCGAATATTTCCGCGATGATGAACACCGAGATGTGCTGTTACTCATTGATAATATTTTTCGTTTCATACAGGCCGGCATGGAGGTTTCGGGATTGATGGGACAAATGCCTTCACGTTTGGGTTATCAACCCACCATGGGAACCGAGCTGGCAAAATTAGAGGAGCGAATCGCCAATACGGCTGCGGGTGCCATCACCTCTATTCAGGCAGTTTATGTGCCTGCCGACGATTTAACCGACCCTGCTGCTGTACATACTTTTTCCCATCTTTCGGCTTCGATAGTGCTTTCGCGAAAAAAAGCCAGCGAAGGCCTTTATCCAGCAATCGATTTACTTCAATCCAACTCAAAAATGGCCACACCCGGCATAATTGGCGAGCGACATTACAACCTAGCACAAGAAATTAGACACACACTCGCCCAATACGAAGAACTCAAAGATATTATTGCCATGCTTGGCCTGGAGCAATTATCGGTTGATGACCGCAATTTAGTAAACCGTGCCCGTCGTTTGGAACGTTTCTTCACCCAGCCATTTTTTACAACCGAACAGTTCAGTGGTTTGAAAGGAAAAGAGGTTGATTTGGACGATGCGCTTAACGGCTGTGAGCGCATTCTGGCCGATGAGTTCAAAGATTTGCCGGAGAGCGCTTTTTACATGATCGGAAACATAGACGAAGCGAAGGAGAGAGGAGATGGGAAGATAAAAAGATAATAGATTAGAAGACGGAAGTATGAAGATTGAGGATTAAAAAGGAAAAGATAAAACTGAAAAGGAATTAAAGGAAAAAACTGATAAGAAGACGGAAACAGTACTAAATAAAAAAGCAATGGACTTAAAAATTCTTCTACCCTATCGAATTTTCGCTGAAATTAAAAATGTCAGCAACATTATTGCTGAAACCAGTGAAGGTTCATTTGGTTTGTTACCGCAAAGACTCGATTGTGTTGCAGCTTTAGTTCCTTCTATTTTTATGTATGAAACGGATTCAAAAACCTCTCATTACTTAGCAGTTGATGAAGGCATATTGGTAAAAGCAGGGTCTGAGGTAATGGTATCGGTCCGTAATGCTTTTGGCAGCACCGACCTGGGGAAGCTCCACGAATCGGTAGAAAAAGAATTTAAGAAACTGGATGATAGTGAAAGGGACGCACGTTCTACGATGGCAAAGATAGAAAGCGGATTTCTTTTAAATCTGGAAAAATTTCGAAAAGAATAAACATGGAAGCTACGGATAAAAATAGTCAAAACTTGTTTAGCAAAAAGGTTGAAGAAAAGGCAAAACGCAAACTAAAAGCCAAGCATAACGATAATAAAAGTGTTTGGTTTGGTTTGGGAATGATGGGAATCGTGGGTTGGACCATTGCAGTTCCTACTTTGCTTGGAGCAATATTGGGTGTTTGGCTCGACAAAAATCATCCGACAACATTCTCGTGGACACTTAGCCTATTGATAATTGGTTTATTGGTTGGATGTTTTATTTCATGGAATTGGATTTTAAAAGAACATAAAGAGATGAACCAAAAAGACGAAGAAGATGAATGAAATTTTATTTATGAGTTTGGCATTTATTGCAGGATTGGCATTAGGAACTTTTTTCTTTGGAGGCCTTTGGCTTACTGTGAAAAAATCAATTAACGCAAAAATACCAGCAATTTGGATTATCAGCAGTTTCTTTTTGCGTGTAGGCATTGTAATGGTAGTATTTTACTTTGTTGGTAATGGAAGTTGGCAGCGACTAATCGTTTGCTTGGCGGGCTTTATTATAGCCCGATTCATTGTTACATATCTTACCAAATCAATAGATTTAAAACCTAATAAAGAAGCTTATCATGAAGCTTAGTCCCGACGAAACCATTTTTTGGCAACATGGCTTTTTCACCATTAACCTTACCATTGTTACCACATGGGCTATAATACTGGTGCTGGTGATAGGTTCTGCATTAATTACACGAAAACTAAAAACAGATATTCGTATTTCGCGCTGGCAATGTATTCTTGAGATGTTGGTAACAGGTATAAACAGTCAAATCAAGGAAATTGGTTTAAAAAAGCCCGAAGAATATATCGGTTTTATTGGTACTTTATTTCTGTTTATAGTTATATCAAATATTTTTATCGTATTCCCTTGGTACGAACCGCCAACAGGTTCACTATCAACTACCACTGCGCTTGCTATTTGTGTTTTCCTAGCTGTGCCATTTTTTGGAATTGTAAAATCAGGCATTGGAGGTTACCTCAAATCATATATAAAACCAACATTTATAATGCTGCCATTTAATCTGATTAGTGAAACAACCCGCACACTTGCACTCGCGGTGCGTTTGTTCGGTAATATGATGAGTGGAGGAATGATTGTGGCCATTCTCTTAAGTATCACACCTTTTATATTTCCCATTGTAATGCAAGCACTTGGTTTGCTTACCGGAGTGGTGCAAGCCTATATCTTCAGTATTCTGGCAACAGTTTATATTGCAGCGGCAGTGCACGATTCTAAAACATCAGATAAAAAAGAAATAATTTCAATTAAAAAATAGGAGGATTAAAAATGGACAATGTATCAATTATTGCAGTAGCATCAATAATTACTGCCGGGTTTTCAACAAGTATTGGGTGTATGTTTCCTGCCATGGGCGAAGGAAAATCCGTATCAACTGCATTAACATCAATTGCTCAACAACCCGATGCAGCGCCAACTATTACACGAACCTTATTCGTGGGCTTGGCTATGATTGAGTCAACAGCAATCTACTGTTTTGTGGTTTCGATGATTCTCATTTTTGCTAATCCATTTTGGAATTTCATAATAGCAAAGTAAAACCTAATGTTGTGTAGTTCGATGCATTGAATTTTTCTTTTCCCCGAAGGGGGTGAATTTCGATAACCGTGGGTTTCAAGCCCACGGAAAAAATACAACCGCAAATATCAGCCCTGAAAGGGTTAAACTATATAACATTGAAATAAAACTTACAAAATGCAAATAGACTGGTTCACAGTAATAGCGCAGATACTAAATTTTCTCTTGTTGGTATGGTTACTTAAGCGGTTTCTTTATAAGCCTATACTTAAGGCCATTGACGATCGCGAAGGAAAAATTGCATCGCAAATAAAAGATGCCGAAGCAAAAGACGCATTAGCTAAAAAAGAACAAGCCGAATTTATCAAGAAAAATGAAACCTTCGATAAGCAAAAAAAAGAGCTGATGGACAAAGCTGTTGCCGAAACTAAGGAAGAACGAGAAAAGCTACTTGAAGCTGCTCGGAACGATGCTGCTGAGTTGCGCTCAAAACTAGAAAAATCGTTGAACGAGATGCAGGAAAACCTAAATCGCGACCTTGTGCAAAAAACACAAAATGAGGTTTTTGAAATAGCTCGAAAAGCACTTGCCGACCTCGCTTCGGTGAGCCTTGAAGAACAATCGACCAATATCTTTATCAAACGCATCAATGAACTTAAAAACCAAGAGAAAAAGCAATTTATTGAAGCTTTTAAATCCGATTCAAACCCAGCTCAAATAAAAAGTGCGTTCGATTTGCCCAAAAAGCAGCAAACCGAAATTTCAACCACAGTCAACAAACTACTCGGCACCGAAACACATTTTCAATTCAAAACCACACCCGATATAATCAGTGGCATTGAACTTTCTTCAAATGGTTATAAACTGGCATGGAGCATTTCCGAATATCTAAATTCCCTGCAAAAGAGAATTTCTCAAACCATGAAAGAAGAACCAAAAGAAGAACCACAAAAAGAATCGAAAGAAAAAGAAGAACCGAAAGTTGAAGCGAAAGAAAAACCAAAAGCAAAAGCAAATAAAAAATAACATGCCAGCAAACCAATTTAATAATACACTAAATACCACATTCGAGGAATTGGAGAAAGGCAGGAAGAATTACTCGCTTCCTTTTGAACCTCGCGAAGTTGGTTTTGTGGTTAGTGTATCGGCCGGTATTGTCAAAGTGTCTGGTCTGCCGGGTGTTGGGTTTGAAGAACTGTTAAAATTTCCGGGCGGTTTATTTGGCATCGCTTACAATATCGATGAAGATGAAATAGGCGTCATTCTCCTTGGCGAAGATTCTCTTTTGAATGCTGGTGATGAAGTGGAGCGCACTGGTCGCGTAATGGATATACCTGTCGGTAATTCTTTGATTGGCAGAGTGATTAACCCATTGGGCGAACCTATGGATGGCAAAAGCATCATTTCATTTAAGCAACGACTGCCCATTGAGCGTCCTGCACATGCCATCATGGATCGTGCTACCGTTTCCGTTCCTTTGCAAACAGGACTAAAAGTGATTGATGCTCTCATCCCAATTGGGCGTGGTCAGCGCGAATTGATTTTGGGTGACAGGCAGACAGGCAAAACAGCCATTGCCATTGATGCCATTCTCAACCAGCAAGGCAAAAATGTGCTGTGCGTATATTGTGCCATTGGCCAGCGGG
The DNA here is from genome assembly GCA_038212305.1 of Bacteroidales bacterium. Taxonomy (GTDB): domain Bacteria; phylum Bacteroidota; class Bacteroidia; order Bacteroidales; family Marinilabiliaceae; genus JBBQUP01. The sequence continues at coordinate 28,127 of JBBQUP010000017.1, read as the reverse complement.
CATCATCTATTGCAAAAGTAATTGCAAACCTCCAAGAAAAAGGGGCGATGGAATATACCATTGTGGTTACTACCGAAGGAAACAACGCGCCGGGCTTAAAATACATAGCTCCTTATGCCGCTACCAGCATTGCCGAATATTTTATGGAACAAGGTCGCGATGTTCTTATTGTTTATGACGATCTCACACACCATGCGCGTGCTTACCGCGAACTCTCACTTTTATTGCGAAGACCTCCGGGACGTGAAGCTTTTCCGGGCGATATTTTTTATATCCATTCACGATTATTAGAACGGTCAACTCACCTTAGCAAAAAACTCAAAGGTGGTTCGCTTACGGCTTTGCCAATTATCGAAACCGAAGCTCAAAATATATCGGCGTACATACCTACAAATCTCATATCCATTACCGACGGACAAATTTACCTCTCCCCTAAACTATTCGAACTGGGAATATTACCGGCTGTTGATGTGGGTAAATCCGTTTCGCGAGTTGGAGGAAAAGCACAGTTACCTGCATATCGTTCCATTACGGGGAACCTAAAACTCGACTACTCTCAGTTTGAGGAATTAGAATCATTTTCTCGTTTCGGCACGCGAATGGATGACGATACAAAAAAGACCATCGAACGTGGTAAGCGAATCCGAATGTGTTTCAAACAACACGAACTTCAACCACTGTCGGTTCCCGAACAAATAGTGATACTTCTGGCGTTGACCAGTGGGCTTTTTGATACCATTCCCATTGACAAAATGAAGGAGGCAGAGGTTGCCTTACTGAAAATTAACACCGAACTTCCTGCCGAAATGCTAAAACGGTTAATATCAGATAAAGAACTGAGCGATTCGGACCGAGATACAATTTTAAAAATGGCAGGGAACGTACTCGAACCTTTTCAGGAAAAGCCTGATGCAGAACAAAATAACACGTAATGAAAATGGGTGTTTATATTTTGATGTTTTACACTTAATTTAAGCCAAATGCAGAAAAAACCATGGAAACACAAGCAAGCTTACAGCGGAAACTGAACGGTGCTACAGACCTAAAATCTGTGGTCCGGTCTATGAAAGCTATGGCAGCTGCAAATATCGATCAGTACGAGCTTGCGGTTAGTTCTCTTGGCGATTATTACCGAGCTGTTTCTTTGGGTATCATCGCCTATTTTAGGCAGGAAAAAATTAATGTTATAACTGATCAAAAACAATTCAAAGGAAACAACGAGAAATCAATTTATGCTGTTGTTTTTGGCTCAGACCAAGGCTTGGTAGGTCAATTTAACGATTCCCTTGCCGAATTTGTATCACAAAAGCTCAATAAAATACCAGGCAAGAAAGAAATATGGGCGATAGGTGAACGAGTTCAATTACTACTTTCAGATATCGGTTATAATACCACACAACTTTTTCCGGTTCCTAATTCAGTTAATGCAATAACTCCACTTGCTCGACAAATTTTAATGAAAAGCGAAGAGATATTTCATAAAGGAAATGCAACGGAAGTTTATATTTTCCATAATAAACCAAAGTCAAGGGCTGGCTACGAGCCTGTAATTCAAAGGATATTACCATTGGATGAGAAATGGAGGCAGTCACTTACAGAACTTAAATGGCCCACAAAACTATTGCCGCAGGTAATAGGAAGTATTAAGCCAACCTTATTGGCACTTATCCACGCCTATCTTTTTACTACATTGTTTAAGGCATGTGCCGAATCGTTGGCCAGCGAAAACGCAAGTCGTTTAGCAGCGATGCAACGCGCCGAAAAAAATATAGATGAACTGCTAGATGATCTTACCCACCAATTTCATAGCCTACGTCAAAGCTCAATTGATGAAGAACTGTTTGATGTGGTATCGGGGTATGAAATGTTATCGAAAAGCCATTCTTAATTGATATTTACAGGTTTTACACCATAAATTTTAAACACAACATGGATTTCATCGACTATTATAAAATATTGGGGATTAGTAAATCTGCTACTGCGGCCGATATAAAAAATGCCTACCGCAAATTAGCTAGAAAGTTCCATCCCGATTTAAATCCGAATGACACAAATGCCAAAGCGAATTTTCAGCAAATTAATGAAGCCAATGAAGTATTGAGCGATGTTGAAAAGCGCAAGAAGTACGATAAATATGGGAAAGATTGGCAACATGCCGAACAATTCGAACAAGCCCAACAAAATCAAGGTCAATCCTCAAATTTTGGTGGACAAAGGTATTCTGGATCGCAATCCGAAGGTAACTTCTCCGATTTTTTCGAATCCATGTTTGGCGGCTCAGCAAGTGCTGGCAGAGGCAGACAGGCAAAATATAGGGGCGAAGATTTCAATGCCGAGTTACACCTTAACCTAGTGGATGCTTATGAAACCCATAAACAAACGTTAACCGTAAATGGAAAAACTATTCGAATCACCATCCCTGCCGGCATTGAAAACGGACAAACCATAAAAATTTCTGGGCATGGTGGTTCGGGAATAAATGGCGGGCCAAACGGCGATTTGTACATTACGTTCTCAATAACTAATCATTCCAAATTTAAACGTTTAGGAAACAATCTCTACGCTTCGGTAGACATAGATTTATACACAGCGGTATTGGGTGGCGAAATTACCATCGATACCCTGAACAGTAAAGTTAAACTAAAAGTAAAGCCCGAAACGCAAAACGGCAGCAAGGTAAAGCTGAAAGACAAGGGGTTTCCTACCTATAAGGAGGCAGGAAAATACGGCGATTTATATATCACCTTTTCTGTTACCATACCAACAAATTTAACCAAAAAACAAAAAGAGTTATTTGCAGAATTAGCTCAATTGAAATAAAAAAACATATAAAACGAGCCATGAGCAAAGTGCTCACACAAGTAATAGGTTATGGAACCCAGTCTTGTCTCTTTTTTAGTATCGAGTTTTTAAGTTTAAAGCTGAAGGTGTAAGGTGTAAGGTTTTGAGTTGAAGGTTTGTGGTTTTCTCATCACCCCATTAGCACATTACCCCATTAGCAAATTAGCAAATTAGCACATTAGCACATTAGCACATTATCTTATGTCTTGAATCTTAATATTAAATTTTAAACAGATGAATACTCAACAATTAATACCGGCTCGTGAATTTTGCGCCCACCACAATATTGAGGTTTCGTTTATCAGGTCGCTGCAAGCAAACGGACTGATTGAAATTACAACGATTGAAGAAACAGCGTTTATTCAGGTTAGCCATCTTCAGCAGTTGGAAAAAATTGTCCGTTTATATTACGACCTGGATATCAACCTCGAAGGTGTTGAAACCATTTCACATTTACTGCAAAAAATAAGTTCGATGCAGGATGAAATAACAATGCTTAAAAACAGACTTCGCCTTTACGACGAGATAATTGAATAAAATCGAAACCGTTAATCCATGTGTGAATTATGTAATTTGTATCAATAGTTATGTAATAATACGTGGAGTATCTGGGCTTATCTTTAATTCGTTTGATAGTTTAATTTAGTATCAACCCGTCAACTTAAAAAACAATTAATTATGAGCATCCAAAAAAAATTTAATCCAAAGAATCCAGATTGTAAAGTGACATTTAATGTTGTAAAGGACATATCTAAATCTGGCAGCCGAGCAAACTTGGCAGGCGACTTTAACAATTGGGATATCGAAAGTTTACCTATGACAAAACAAAAAAACGGGGATTTCTCAGTTTCTGTTAACCTAAAAAATGGCAGCGAATATCAGTTCAGATACCTTATTGATGGCAATGCTTGGCACAATGAGAAGGAAGCTGATCGTTTTGTCCCCAATGGGTTTCAAGGAACAAATTCTGTAGTCAAGGTTTAACATTTACTTGAATAACAATGGAATACAGAAATATCATAAAAGAAAAAAAAAACATTGTTGTAATTGTTGCTCACCCCGACGATGAAACCCTTTGGGCTGGTGGTACCATATTAAGTCATTCGGACTGTGATTGGTTAATTGTTTCATTATGCAGGGCGAGTGATGCCGACCGGGCTCCAAAATTTAATAAAGCGCTAAAAGCGTTAAAAAGTCATGGTATTATAGGCGACATTGATGACGGACCTGAACAGAAACCATTGAAAACAAATTATTTGGATAAAGCAATTCTGGATCTTTTGCCGGTGAAACATTTTGATATGATAATTTCTCATAGTCCTGCTGGCGAATACACAAGGCATATCCGACATGAAGAAATTGGTGCTGCTGTTGTAAGACTTTGGAGTACAAACCAAATAGTAGCAAACCAATATTGGGCTTTTGCTTATGAGGATGGGGATAAGAAATATTTACCCCGTCATGTTGAAAATGCAACTATCTACAATACCCTACCAAAACGAATATGGGAGCAAAAACAAAAAATTATTACCGACATATACGGCTTTGATAATGACAGTTGGGAAGCTCGAACAACACCCAAAACAGAAGCTTTTTGGCAATTTACAAAACCTAAAGATGCTGTTAAATGGTTTGGCATCAACCAAAACAGTATAAAAAGTGGACAGTAGCAATTGGTAGTTGGTTTAATAAGTCAACCTATTTATTTCGAACACAGTTAATTATCTCACTCATTAACACACATTTAAACCATGAAAGTTTTAGTACTCTACGATTACCCGCCATCTCCCGGAGGTTTGGCAACACAGGGCGATTTATTATACAAGGGACTCCTTGAAATGGGCGTTGATGCTCATGCCGTTCATTTCGAATCGGCACAGGAAAAAGAATGGTACTACCGCTGGTTTAAGCCCGATGTAGTTGTTGGCGTAGGTTATTGGGGGCACACACCGCAATTGGTGCTTCACCCTCAACGCTATGGAATACAACCCGTACCTTGGCTCGTTGCCGATGGTTATATTGCCAACTATCAGGAGGTATTAAATGCGCTTCCGCTTATTTTGGTAACTTCGAATTGGGTGAAGGAAATGTATGTTCGAGATGGGATCAATGGCGATAAAATTGAAGTTTTACCTGTTGGCTGCGACACCGATTCGTTTAAACCATACAGCAAGGATGATCCTAAAATCCAGTCTGTCCGTGAGGCTTTAGGTATTTCTCCCGATCAACTGATGATCCTTACCGTTGGAGGCGATGCCGCTTCAAAAGGAGCGCAGGAAGTGATGCAGGCACTTGCCATTATCGACTCCAAAGCTCCCGATTGGAAATATGTGTGTAAGGTTTGGCCACAACCACGCACCAAAGCCCAAAACCTGCTCGATTTAGAAATGGCCACACATCTGGGTATCGAAAAAAATGTGATTTATACCACTAATACCATTTCAAGAGCTTTTATGCCCTACCTGTTTGGTGCTTGTGATATTTATGCTGCGCCATCGCGCCTCGAAGGATTTGGAATGCCGCAGGTTGAATCGGGCGCTTGTGGAAAACCCGTAATAAGCATAAAAGCCATGGGAATGCTCGATACGCTGATTCATGGAGAAACCGCTTTATTGGCCGAAGTGGCTCGGAAAATTGTGGTGAACGAAGTGGTTCTGGGTGAAGAATCGGGCTTTGAACCCAAACACAAAGTGATATTCGAAGTTCCTCGTACCGTTGATTACAGGGCAAATGTGCAGGACATTGCCAAATACCTGAAGATTTTAATGGAAGACTCGGACTTACGCGACAAAATGGGAAAAGCTGGAAGGGAACGTGTTGTTGCAAATTTCGATTACCGAGTTGTGGCAAAACGATTTGTTCAGATTATTAATGAGAAATTAGGGATTTATTAATGTGCTAATTAGATAATGTGCTAATGTGCTAATGGGGTAATGGGGAAATGAAAAAATGAAAAAAATAGAAATTGAAATTGAAGAAGCAAAAAAGGCGGCTATTGAGGTATTACTTCGTAATGCACATGGCCCCTTTCATGGGCTTCCGCGAACTGCGGGATGGGGATATCCCGAACCCTATACGCGCGATTTAATGCTCTCCATTTTGGGAATTGCTGTTTCTGGCAACCAAAAACTTTTGGACAGTATTCGAAAAGTACTTGAAACGCTAGCAGAAAATCAAACCGAACATGGACATATTACTTCCCTAGTGCATAACAAAAATGAGCGTGGTGCCAGTGATACAACTCCGCTGTTTTTGGTGGGTATAGGTATTTACCGAAAAGTTGTTAACGAGCCCGATTTTCTTCACGATGCCGTTGAAAAAGCACTCATCTGGATGGAATACCAAAGTCCTTCGGATAGGTATTTGGTGGCTCAACAACCAACCAGCGATTGGCGCGACGAACAATGGGTTACAGGATATGGCCTGTTTGTAAATACGCTTGTTTACAGCTACCTACGATTATTAGGCAGACACGAAAGAGCCGACAAAGTTAAATCCGAAATGGGACGATTTACTATTGCCAGCGACAGTAATCACCACCATGCCTACGAAGGGCTTGTAGTAAAGCACAAACCTTATTACGCCTTTTGGTCCTATAAAATATACAGCAACGAAAGTTTTGATCTGCTGGGCAACAGTCTCGCTATCCTGTCAGGACTAGCCTCCCCTTCGCGAGCCGATGAAATGGTGTCGTGGATAGAACACGAATGCGCTACAATGAGAAAAAAAGGAGAATTAGCTATTGACCTGCCACCAAATTTTTTCCCGTTTATTCAACCCGAAGATTCAGAATGGTTGCCACGTTACGAAATGTTTAACAAACCTGGAGATTATCACAATGGAGGCATCTGGCCTTTTATCTGCGGACTTTATGTGGCCGCTTTGGTGGCTGCGAAAAGGCACTCTCTCGCCATGGAAAAACTTGTTGCGCTTACTCATCTTATAAAAAAATCGAGCAACAAAGAACTCAATTTCGGTTTTAACGAATGGATAAAAGCTCAGGATGGAGAACCTATGGGACAAGACTGGCAAACCTGGAGCGCAGCCATGTATTTGTACGCTGCAAAATGTGTGGAATTAAAAAGCACTCCTTTTTTTGATGAAATGCACTGAAATAAAAAGAAACGATTTATTAGATTCTCAATGATTTTAAATGTGTGAAATATGTAATTCTTTCCGAAAATTGTGTAATACTTTCCGAAATCAAAATGCTCAAATTTGTAGTCTGGGTGATTAGTCATCCAAAAGCAAAAACAGATTCATCACCTTGGAATATTAACCTTAAAAATTCAAACCCATGGAAACTGCTGTAATAGGCTATTGGACAGAGAAAAAAGAAAAGCTCAAACAAAACTATCCATCCCTAAAAGATGAGGATTTATTTTTTTGCGAAAACAAAGAGAGAGAGATGATTGAAAGGCTTGAATACAAGCTTGGAAAAACAAAAGAGGAACTTCGCGAAATTATTAATAGACTGTAGATATCGTTCGATGGCATAAAATATGGCGGTAAAACTGGAAAATTTCCAGTTTTAATTAACGAAAGTTTTGGCGAATACGAAAACCACCAAAACCGCCGCCGCCCGCTATTTTCCATTACCATTTGTAGGTGTAGGCAATATTTCAATAGTGTCTTTACTTATCTCATTAATAAAATCGTCTCCCTCATAATAATATCTTGTAGGGAATGGATGAGTCTCAATTACAGGATATTTGATATTAATTTTTGAGTATAGTTTCAAATTTTCAAAAACATTGTCACTAAATTGGTCGGAAATTAATAATAAATCAATATCAGACCACTCATGAGTCGTATTCTTTGCAGCTGAACCAAATAGAAAGACTTTATGGAACACTAATCCATTTAATTTGCAATCACTTACAAACAACCTTGCTGTTTTTATTGCACTTTCTCGAGTAACCATAATCTTAATTTATTCGTGGTTTCAATTATTGTATTTGTAAAAAATTCATTGCAAATATTATGCATTTTTGTAAAATAATCAGGGTATCTACCTTTCAGTTGAAAACGGTTTAAGCTTAACATAAATTCATTTTGTTCATCTCTCAACACTAAAGAAGTAGCAGAAAGCAAATGAATCAAATTATGTGTCCTCGGAGGAACATTTCCATCGTTATATTTAATCCATAAGGCTTTGGTTATCTTTTCAATTACTATATGCGCAAAAAATAATGATTGCAGATAGTTCTTCCCTTTATATAAAGTATCCACAGCAGTGCAGTCGTCTTCAGCTTGGGATAACCAAAATTCTATGTGCTCATTTTTTGTTTTCATATTTAAAAGATAACCCTCTTTTTTATGATAGGAAATTTTTATTGAGTGGTTTTCCTTGCTTACGCCTAACGGTTTAAGGCATGAAATGTGGCGGTATTACTTTTTGTAGATTTTTAGTATTGACGCAATAAAGAACCTTAATCATTGAGTCCACTCCGAAAAGTCGAAATTTTTTGATTTTCAACTTCTTCACCTCTGACACCTAAAGCGGAACACGTTGAATTTATGAGAACTACACAAAGTCCCCTTCAGGGGATTTAGAGGTTTTTGACTTTTCGGAAGTTGACTCAATCATTATAAAGCTTAATAACATAGTGTCAGCAAAAAACTAATGTAGATCGATATTGCGATAAACTTCTTCGAACAATTTGCACCTAAAAAATCTAATAATGTGTGAATTATATAAATTAATAGAAGAATAATGTAAAACACATTGAGCATTAATCAAATAGCTTTGCACTTAAACTAATATAACCGTATGTACACATGAAGCTATATATTAAAAATATGGTTTGTAGCCGTTGCGAAACCATAGTAAAAGCGGAACTAGAAAAAATTGGTGTTGAATTTCTTGGTGTAAAAATTGGTGAAGTGGAAACCAAGAAGATCATTTCAGGGCTCGAACGCCAGCAATTTGCAGCAGCCTTACACCAAAATGGATTTGAACTAATTGATGACCAAAAAAACGTGATCATCGAGAAATTAAAAAAAGCCGTTCTGGATTTAGAAAATTTTTCGGACGAAGATTTGAAAACTGGTTTTGCAGAATACATCAGTCTCATTGCCGATGATAACTTTATTTCACTCAATCAATTGTTTGCCGAGATTGAAGGTATGTCTATAGAAAAGTACGTCGTTAAACGAAAAATCGACCAGATAAAAGAACTGCTGGTTTACGAGGAATTTAATATTGATGAAATTGCGCGTAAAATGCACTACAGCAGTACCGCTGCTTTAACCCGACAGTTTAAACTACAAACGGGTTTAACGCCTGCTCATTTCAAACAACTTCGATTAGCAAGAACTAGCATACCCGAATTAAATTAATCCCTTTTCACCACCATGATGAATGTAACCCTACATGATATTCAAAAAAAATTAGAAATGGCTAAAGATAATTCACAACCCAATGTTAATTACCAAGGTATCAGCTCTCAATATTCCAAACCTTCAGATATTAAAAACTCACCAAATGATAAGTTGCTCTTTCGTATCAAAGAGATGGAAAAAATTAATGAAACGTTGCAAAACACTATCAAAGAAGGCAAAGACCACCTGACTGACGTTGAAAACTCACATGCAAAATTCCTGTCAATTGTTGCACACGACCTAAGAAGTCCCTTTACCGCAATTATTGGTGTATTAGACATATTGGATTCAAAGATGGACGATTACAGCCATCCTGAAATTGAAAATCTAGTCCATTTAGCATCAAAATCAGCCATTAGTACTTTAGATTTATTAGAAAATCTCATTCAATGGTCAGTAGCTCAAAGCAAGGAGAAAAGTTTTAACCCAGTAAAAATTGATCTGCAAGAATTAATTGCAGACGAATTCGAGAGTGTTGACTTTGCTGCGAGGCAAAAGCAAATTACTTTAGCTCACTCAATAGTGCCTAGCCTAAAAGTAACCGCTGATGTTCAAATGGTTAAAACCATATTTAGAAACCTCATTGGTAATGCCATAAAATATTCAAAAATCGGAGGAGTAATTTTCATTAAAGCAACTGAGAGTAACAATTTTATTGAAATTGGAGTGAGGGACAATGGAGTAGGAATCACTCCAAGAATCCTCAAAGACCTTTTTAAAGTTGATAAATTTAATTCGGCTCCAGGCACTAATAACGAAAAAGGAACTGGTTTTGGCCTGCTTTTTTGCAAAGAATTTGTTGAAAAACATGGAGGAAGCATTTGGGTTGAAAGCGAACTAGGGAAAGGAAGCATATTCAAATTTACTTTACCACATTACATTTAGTAATAATGACAATTGAACTTAGTAATTATGACAATAACTACCAAAACATCCACTCAAAACAATAAGATTAATGTTAGTTTTCTTAATCTTTTAATAACCGACGAATACGTACTCTATACCAAAACCCGAACAGCACAATGGAATATTGAAGGTGAAAATTACTTCGATTTGTATATGTCTCTTGAAAAGCAGCACAATTCCATTGACAACATGATTATTGATATTGCAGATCTGATACGTTCATGCGGGCATATTGCGCTCGGCTCTTGTAAAAACATTGTGAGCATCACTCAAAAAAACAACGTGAATCGCAATTTCAGTAAATCAGTTAAAATTTTTAAAACGCTTCAAAACGATCACGAAATAATTATTAGTAATATCCAACGTGAATTATTATTACTGCCAGACCAATTTAATGAAAATAAAACTGCCACTTTATTGACTGAATTAATGGAAAAACATAAAAAAATGGCATGGACACTTAGGTTTCTCTTCACCAATCCGAATTTTAATTTGAATGAAAGCCTGCGTAACAATAAAATAAATGCTATTGATTAGCATAAAACCAGAAGCTGTTTAAATTTTATATATGTCTAGTTTCTAAGAAGATGAAAAGATGAAAATAGGATTTTTACCAGCCATAATTATCTAAAATATCTTATCTATCTGTCTGACTATCTATTATTCTTATTATCTCTGAATACATTTAAGATAAATTTAAATAGTTACCGAAGTTCGGCTATGGGTTATACCTGAGTCGAATCTATTAAAATAGGCTGTGGCTTAATTAGTGTTACTTAGAAAACACTATATATACGTCTTCATTGTTACCCCTAGCCCCTAAAGAGGAATCTGCTATACACCAGGCGGGTTGGCAATTCTCCCTTTAGGGAGTCAGAGGGTGTGCGCAGGGGAAATGATGTGTTTTCTTAGAGACACTAATTAGTCTTCGCAAGAAAACTTCAAATACTGGGTTATTCTCATTTTGAAAGCCTTGTTTTTGAAGCATTCTTATCAAAGACTTTGAAAAATATAGTTTTCGTGCAAGCACTAATTAATAAAACGCAGGCAGAACCTGCTATAATAACACGACGCAGGCAAAGCCTACGCCGAACCTTATCTTAAAGATATTGATGATGCAATAGAAAAAAACTAATACTTAAAACCTAGCTAAACTATTATGGATGCGATTCGAAAAATATTATTGATAGTGTACCACGAAAACCGTAGCTTTCAATAACTTTGAATTGACGGAACACTTTTAAGAATATGAGAAGATGAAAATGGGATTTTTACCTGCCAGAATTATCTAAAATATCTTATCTATCTGTCTGACTATCTATTATTCTTATTATTTCTATATTCATTTTAATTAAATTTAAACAGTTAATAAGAACTTAAAGGTGTAAAACGATTCAATAAATAATTTTCGTAACACAAACAAAACGCATGAAACTCAGTCAACAAAAACTGGAAACCACTCCAACTGACAAAATATTTGAGCCGAAAAACCAACGATTTCCCATCGCTTGCATAGGAGCATCCGCCGGCGGTTTAGAGGCACTTGAACAATTATTGACAAATGTGCCCGAGAACAGCGGAATTGCTTACGTGGTTATTCAACACCTCGATCCCACCCAAAAAGGGATGCTGCCCGAATTACTACAGCGAGTTTCCAAAATAAAAGTTTTTCAGGTGAAAGACCCTATGTCGGTGAAACCAAATTGCGTTTATGTCATCCCACCCAATAAAAGCATGTCTATTAAAAAGGGAGTGCTCCATTTGGTCGATCCAATCGAGATTAGAGGATTACGGCTACCAATCGATTACTTTTTACGATCGTTGGCCAACGACCACAAAGAGCTGGCAATAGGCATTATTCTTTCGGGCATGGGTTCCGATGGCAGTATGGGTTTGAGTGCCATAAAAGAAAATGGTGGAACTGCAATGGTGCAGGAACCGAAAACAGCTAAATTCGATAGTATGCCGCGCAATGCTATCGACTCGGTGGTAATTGATATAATTGCTCCAGCCAATGAGTTACCCCAATGTCTCGTTAAATTAATGAAACAAGTACTCGCTATCCCTTTGAATTCGGAAGTTGAACTGCAAGACAAAAATTTGCTCGACAAAATTATTACTCAGCTACGAATAACTACCGGCAACGATTTTTCATTGTATAAAAAACCCACCTTGTATCGCCGCATCGAGAGACGAATGGGTGTTCATCAAATCAAGAGAATAGCTGCGTATGTCGATTTTTTAAGTGATAATCCGAAAGAAGTAGAAATTCTTTTCAAGGAGCTGATGATTGGCGTAACCAATTTCTTTCGTGATCAGGCGGCATGGGAAAAACTGAAAGAGGATATTATTCCTGAATTAATTGGCGAAATTCCAGAAGGTACCATATTGAGAGCTTGGGTTGCTGGGTGTTCAACTGGTGAAGAGGCTTTTACGCTGGCCATGGTATTTAAAGAATCACTCGAAAAAATTAAACCTCATGGCGGTATTTTATTGCAGATATTTGCCACCGATTTGGATAATGTGGCGATTGAAACTGCCCGAAAAGGCGTATTTCCGGCCAACATCCTATCTGATGTTTCACCCAAACGACTCAGCCGCTTTTTTACCGTCTGCGATGAAGGGTATCGCATAAACACCGAGATACGAGAAATGGTGGTGTTTGCGCAACACAACCTTATTCTGCATCCGCCTTTTACCAAGCTCGATATTCTTACCTGCCGCAATCTGCTGATTTACTTGGATACAGAGCTGCAAAAGAAAATACTTGGCCTGTTTTATTACTGCCTTAATCCCGATGGAATAATGCTACTGGGCAGCTCCGAATCGCTTGGAACACAAAGTAATTTGTTTAAATCGATTGACGACAAACTTAAAATATACCAACGCACTGAAATTGCAAAACAAGCACCTGAATTATTTAATTTTCCCTCATCATTTTCGAGATCCGCAGAAACAAATATGGAAAAACAAAACCCAGTAACCACAACTCAAAACATTGAATCGCTTGCCGACAAACTTTTACTGCAACATTTTTCACCGCCCGGAGTTTTGGTTACCGAAAAAGGCGATATTATTTACATTAGCGGACGAACAGGTAAATACTTAGAACCCGCTGTTGGTAAAGCCAACCTAAATATTTTTGCCATGTTGCGCGAAGGTTTACGTAACGAATTTCCCACGGCATTCCGTAAAGCCATTCTCACAAAAGAAGTGGTGGTTTTGCACAACCTAAAAGTTGGCACTAACGGAGGTACTCAAAATATTAATGTCACCATAAAATGGATTGATAAACCAGAGCAGATAAACCGAACGGTAATGATCATCTTTACCGACTTACCTGAAATTCTAGAGCCTTTAATCCGAGCAAAAAAAGGAAAAGAAACCACCAGCAGCATCAGACAAAAAGAGTTGGAAGAGGAACTGATGCATACCCGTGAAGAGATGCAATCCTCGATGGAAGAGATGCAGACTTCGCAGGAGGAACTGAAATCATCGAACGAAGAACTACAATCGACCAATGAGGAATTGCAATCGACCAACGAAGAAATGACCAGCTCGAAAGAGGAGATGCAGAGCCTGAACGAAGAACTACAAACGGTAAATTCAGAACTGCAATCGAAAATTGATGACTATTCGAGAGTTAATAACGACATGAACAACCTGCTGAACAGCACTGATATTGCCACGTTGTTTCTCGACAAAGATTTGAATATTAGAAGATTTACACCGCAAGCCACCAAAATATTTAAACTCATAAAAGGCGATATTGGCCGATTATTTACCGATTTGGTATCCGATCTTATTTATCCAAATCTGGTTGAAGATGCCAAAGAAGTTTTAAAAACCCTGGTCTTCATAAAAAAACAAATCCCAACCAAAGACGAGCGTTGGTTTTCGATCCGAATAATGCCTTATCGTACTTTTGAAGACCGAATTGATGGATTGGTTATTACCTTTTTTAACATCACCGACATAAAACAGATGGAGGCTAAACTGCACGAGAACAGTCAAATGCACCAGCTAATATTAAATGCATCATCCGACATAATTATAAAGCTCTCATCCGATGGAAAAGTATTGGAGTATAATCCTGAAGCTGAAAAATTCTTTGGAATAAAACGCAAGGATGCCATCGATCAAAATCTTATTCAGCTTTTTGTGCCAGATAAAAAACAAAAACAAGCCGAAGAAGAGATAAAAAACGTGATGAAAGAAAAGATAAATGCCAAATTAAAAATGGAAGTTAACACCGCTGATGGGAAAACATCTGAAATTGAATGGAAGGTAAATATTATGCTCAACAGCTTAAATATACCGAAAGAGATGATTTTGGTAGCGAGGAGGAAGACGGTAGTATGAAGATGGGAGACGAAACGCCAATCACTTCGGACTCCCATCTCTTCTTCTCTTCCACCTATTGACATCTACCAATTTATTTACGTAACTTAATACAAAACAATATGTCACACGAAGAACAAGATTTTACAGATGCACAAGCACTACGAACCAAAGCGGAAGAAAAACTCAAAAAGAAACAAGATAAGATATTCACGTCCCCTCTAGAGAGCGACGTGAAACGACTTGTTCACGAGTTGCAAGTGCACCAAATTGAATTGGAGATGCAAAACGAAGAGTTGCTACACGCCAACGAAAGAGTTGAAGCTGCACTTAAAAAATACACCATGATGTACGATTTCGCACCAATGGGTTATCTAACTCTCAATCAAGATGGTATGATTCAAGAGCTCAACTTTACCGCAGCCGAAATGCTTGGCGAACGACGCTTTAGCTTGATAAACAGCAGCTTTAGGTTATTTCTTTCCTCTGAATCGTTGCCTATATTTAATAGTTTCTTAAATGCAATCTATTCAAATAATTTAAATGAATCGTGTCAGGTGACATTCAGCAGCGAATCGAATAAGATTTGCCCAATTTATATCGAAGGCGTTCAAACTGGCGAAGACAATAAATGCTTTATATCTGTAGTGGATATTTCGAACTTAATATATGAAAAAAATAAAATCTAATTATTTAGTGTCTCTAAGAAAACACATCATTTCCTCTGCGCACACCCTCTGACTCCCTAAAGGGAGAATTGCCAACCCGCTGGTGTATAGCAGATTCCCCTTTAGGGGCTAAGGGTAACAATGAAGACGTTTTTAGGATATATAGTGTTTTCTTAGTAACACTATTTAAACTATTAAAAATAGCTGACTAAATAATTGAAATTTAGGAACTGTATAAATTTAATTTAAATGAAGATATACATTAAAAACATGGTTAGCACGCGTTGTAAGTTGATTGTAAAAGCCGAGCTCAAAAAACTGGATATACAATACTCTGTTATAAATTTGGGCGAAGTTGAAATTGCTGAAGACATTTCACCTGAAGACCAAATACGACTCAATGTGAACCTGAAAAAATCAGGTCTTGAGATTATAACCGAAAAAAACAGCATCCTGATTGAGAAAATAAAGAACCTAATTATTGATCGCATTCATTATTCTGAGGATATCATCAAAGTCAATTTCTCAACCTATTTGAGCGAAAAACTGGATTATGACTACACCTACCTAGCGAATATATTTTCCGAAAAAACAGCACATACCATCGAGCATTATTACTTGAACCATAAAATTGAACGAGTTAAAGAGTTACTACTTTACAACGAATTGAATGTTTCAGAAATTGCAGACAAACTTCACTATAGCAATGTGGCTCACCTTTCGAACCAATTTAAAAAAATGACGGGCTTAACCCCATCTCAATACAAGCACTTAAAAAGCAAGAAACGAACACTGCTTGAAAAAGTGTGAAAAACGAATTACATGTCAGTTCGGCGATGGATTATACCTAAGTCGGATCTATTAAAATAGGCTGTACCTAAATTAACAAAACGCTGGCAAAGCCTACGCCGAACTAAGAATTAAAATTATATCTCTTTAACTAAACGACAATGAATCAATAGTTACCTTTGAAGCAGATTGCATTAACATTTACAGCGGATTACAATAAACAGATGACAGTAGAATATGGCATTAATTTTTAAAAAGTTCTTAAAGGTTTTCATCTGGATGATCCTTGCCTTTGTACTTTTATTCGTGATTATTGCTGGTTTAATTCAAATTCCTGCCATACAAACCAAAATCGTTCATTCGGCCACCAACTTGGTGAGCAACAAAACGCACACAATTGTCGAGATAAAAAACATCAGTATCTCCTTTCCAAAATCAATTGTTGTTAAAGGCATCTTTCTCGAAGATACACAACACGACACATTAGTTTACGCCGAAAAAGCAAAAATAAGCGTGGCGCTGTTCGACTTGCTCTCCAATAAAATCAACATCAATTCATTCTCTCTCGATAATGCCAACGTTAATTTGTACAGCTCCAAAACCAATCCCAATTTCAACTACAATTTTCTGATTACCGCATTTAGCGATACAACCGCAAAGGTTGATACGCTCACAGCTTCGAAATGGACTTTCACGCTGAATAAAGTCAACTTAAACAACACCCAATTTCGCTATAACAATGTATTCGGAGGTATTGATGTGTCTGCAAATGTTAGTAATCTGGAATTGAAAATAAAGGAGATGGATCTGCGAAAATTAGATTTTCAAATAAATAATTTGTTGGTCGATGGGCTATTCGCAACCATCGTGCGAACAGAAACATCCGATACAACTTCAACCCAAGGCGCATCAACCAAATTCGCAGTTAAAAATTTAGAGATCAATAATTCAAGCGTCAATTACACCGATTCAATCAGTCAATTGGCGATTGTTACTGCCCTAAACCAGATGAGTCTTGAAGTTGCGGCCATCGATTTACAAAAGCAATACTTGGCTTTCGAAACCATTTATCTAGCAAAAAGCGAGATAAACTACAACAACTTCGCTACCGCAGATTCAACAACCACTATTCCCAATTCAACAATCGAAAATGGCTGGCAAGTATCAGTTAAAAACATTGAACTCAACGATAATTCAATAGCCTACAATTCAGGAAATAAGCCCGAGCTAAAACACTTGTTTGATGCGAACCATGTAAAATATAACCACGTTAAACTCGAAGCGAACCATCTGGGTTATTCACCCCATCAAACAAAAATTACGGTATCAAAACTCAGTGCCATCGATCAAAACAACTTTGCGATCACCCATCTCGAAACCGATTTTATGATGGATCAGTATTCCATCTCGGCAAAAAAAATAAAGGCGAACACGCATAACTCTTTGGTTGATGGCGATTTCGAAATTAAATACACTTCGTTATCAACCTTAATCGATTCCTTGCAATTCACCCAGTTGAATTTAAACCTCACCAATGCCAGTATCTCGAATTCCGATCTGCTCTATTTTAATCCTCAACTCAGCAAGCAACCTTTCTTTAAAAATAGCGCTAAGGTAACCAATGCCTCAGGAAAAATTAATGGTTCGATGAATCACCTTTCAGGTAAAAACGTGATGATAAAAATGGGAGCCAATACCCAACTAGCAACTGATTTTACAATCATCGGATTAACCAATTATAAAACTGCCAACTATGATTTCCCCAAGCTCGAAATAAAAACAAACCGACACGATGTTGAAATGCTGGCCGACACACTGCTCCCCCAAAGCATTGCGCTCCCCGAAAACATAAACCTAAAAATTGTTTTTAAAGGAAAGCTAAAAGCCTTTGAATCGACCGCCGATTTGTCCACAAGCTATGGAAATGCCAAGCTGGTTGCATCGGTTGACAAAACCGAACACTTCAGCGGAAATGTTAGTCTGCAAGGTTTCGATATGGGACAATTGTTAAAAGATACAGTTATGTACGGCTCGGTTTCGCTAACTGCCGAAGTTACAGGGCATGGATTGGAACAAAAAACCATTGAAGCAAAAATAAAAGCCAACGTATCGGAATTTTATTTAAACAACTATTTGTATCACCACCTTGCTTTGGATGGTACTTTTTCGGATCAGAAACTACAGGCGAAACTAATCCTGAACGATGAAAATATTGCATTCGATTTAGATGCATTGGTGAATTTGGCTCCCTATCAAGGACACTACAAATTTCGTTTGAATTTAAAGGGGGCGGACTTGCAGAAACTCCACATTACTAACAATGATATTCGCGTAGGATTAGTTGCAACGGCCGACTTTAAGGGCGACTCGGTGAGTAACTTAAATGGGAAAGCCGAAATTTCGAATCTGGTTGTTTACCACAACACAAAAAGATACAAGCTCGATGCCATAAACGTAACCGCACTGAATGAACCCAACAAAAGCAAACTCAATTTAAACAGCGCTTTGGTCCATTTCAACTACTCCGGCACGAAATTCCCAACAAGTGTAGCTGCCGAATTTAATCGGTTTCTGACTAATTATTTCCCATTTACCTATTCGCTTTCATCAGGCAATCAGACGCTTTCCGATTTTAGTTTCGAGATACAACTGCACAACCATCCGATACTATCAGAAGTGCTGCTTCCCGAATTGCACGAATTTGAGCCGGGAATTATTCAGGGAAGCTTCAACGGTGCTAGCAACAACCTCACGATTAATGCCACCATCAAAAAAATCGTTTACGGAACAACTGAAATTAAAGACTTTACTTTTAATGTGAATTCGACTTCCAAGGCACTCAACTATGAAGCTGCGTGCAGGAATATCACCAACTCGGTGGTCAGTCTTGAGCATGTTTTGGTGAATGGCAAGCTGGCCGACAACAAAATAAACACATCTATTTCGTCGGTTGATGACAAAAAAAACAAAAAGCTGGTGATTAATTCTCAAATAGTAAAGGAGAATACGAATTACAAGCTTACACTCGATCCCGCTGATTTTTACTTGATGAACGAGAAATGGAACCTTGATGCCGACAATTACGTGGCGTTTGGCAAACAAGGATTTCTGATTCATCATTTTTTCATGTCAAATTCTGAAAGCCAAATAAATATATCATCGATAAACGAAAAGTTTAAAGACGACATCAACATCGATATCAAAAACTTTAAACTCGATAACATTTCTGGAGTGATACAAAATGATACCGCATTGGTAAAAGGCATTGTTGATGGAAATATTCTGCTGAAAAGGAAGAATAACTCGTATGGCATAATTGCTAACGCCAAAATAGCAAACCTGAAAGTCAGCAATATCGCAATTGGAGACCTAAATTTAAAAGCTGAAAACACGACTACCGAGAAATTTAATGTGGAGGTGAATTTATCAGGTGCTGATAACAAACTCAACGCAACGGGGTATTATATCCCCAATGGTGGCAACAATTCGGTTTACCTCAAAACAACCATTCAATCACTTTCGTTAAAAACGGCACAAGCATTTTCAATGGGAACCATCACCAATGCGTCAGGAAATCTCTCTGGAAATATATTGATTGAAGGAGATACCAAAGTGCCTGAAATAACTGGAGAACTCGTTTTCAACAACGCCATTATTACGCCCGCCATGCTTAACAATCCGCTTGAATTAAAGCACGAAACCTTCCAGATAAAAAAGGATGGATTCTATTTCAATTCGTTTACCATGCTTGATGCCGACAAACACCCATTAACCATTGATGGGGTAATAAAAATGAATCGGTTTAGCAATTACGTATTTGCGTTAAACCTTAACACGAAGGATTTTTTACTCTTCAACACAACGCACGACGACAATAAAGAGTTCTACGGGCGAATGATCATCGACAGCAAAATTGATGTGACTGGCCCCCTTTCACTTCCGGTAGTAAATGCCAAAATAAGATTAAAAAATGGCTCCAACTTCACCTTTGCTGTTCCCGAAGATCAACTCACAACCGATAAAGGCGCGGATGTTGTGGAATTCGAAACCAATGCAAAACTCAATCCTATTTTAAACCAACCGGATAAAAAAATCGTTCAGAAATCAAGATTTACAGGATATGATGTAACCTCCATTATCGAAATCGACAAGCAGGCTACTCTTCGCCTGTTAATGGATCCAACTTCTTCCGATTCGTTGGTGGTAAGAGGTGAGGCGGCCTTGAGTTTCACCATCGATAGAAGCGGGAAAATAAGTTTAACCGGTGCTTATAATCTTAACGAAGGCAGTTACATGGCTTCGCTCGAATCGGTGATAAAACGCCAATTCGAGATCGATCGTGGAAGTTCAATCATCTGGAGCGGGAATCCGTATGATGCCGATATTTCAATCAATGCCACCTATTCTGTTCGGGCATCACCAGCCGATCTGATGGCTTACCAAATGACGGGGCTTAGCGAAACCGATCGCAACCAATACAAACAACGCTATCCGTTTTTGGTTTTACTAAAAATGCGCGGCAAGCTATTACACCCCGAAATTAGTTTCGAAATACAACTAGCACCCGAGGATAAAGGAATCCTGGGCGGTGCGGTGAACCAAAAACTCATCTTGCTAAATGAAGATGAATCGTCGTTAAACAAACAGGTTTTTGCATTGCTGGTTTTGGGCAGGTTTATTCAGGAAAATCCTTTGCAAACCGAAATTAATGGCGCATCATCAATTGTTCGCACTACAGTGGGTAAAATATTATCGCAACAACTTAACCAGTGGAGCTCGAAAGTATTGCCTAGCGTAAATTTAAACTTCGACATACAATCGTTTAACGACTATCAGGCCGGACTGCCACAAGGAAGAACGCAAGTTGATATTGGTATAAAAAAACAACTTTTTAACGAACGGCTAAGCATTCAACTGGGTGGCACGGTGGATGTTGAAGGAGAAAAAGCCAGCCAGAATAATGCGAGCAACATTACCAGCGATGTTACTGTTGAGTATAAAATAACGAAAGATGGCCGCTATCGATTGAAAGGTTTCAGGCATAACCAATACGAAGGCATAATTGAAGGACAATTGGTTGAAACAGGAGTCGGATTTTTGTATGTCCACGATTTTAATAAATGGAAGGATTTTTTCAGGTTAAAGAAAGAGGCGCATGACTCATTGAAAACGAAGAAATAACCATGAGACAATACAATCCAATACGTTTTCACCTCATATTTATTGCACTGCTTTTGGCAGGATGCAGCGGAACACGGCTTTTGCCATCGGGCGAAAAGCTTTACACTGGAGCAGAGATAAAACTGGAATCGACAGAAAACACAAAAAGCAAATCGATAAAAAACGCAGCAGAGTCCGTGTTGCGCCCGGCTCCAAACAAATCGTATTTAGGCATGCGACCATGGGTATGGATGTACCTAACCGCAGGCGAAAATCCGAAGAGTAAATTAGATAAATGGCTACGTAAACGTGGCGAAGCACCCGTTTTAATGAGTGATATTAAACCAACTGTTACGTCAAAAATTATTGATGCCACACTATTTAACATCGGGATTTTCAATATTTACACACAATATCAAATGGTTGAGAAAAAGCGAACAGCCAAAGTTATTTACACCAGTCACATTCATCAATCATTTAAAATTAAGGCACTCGATTATGCTATTTCCGACGATAGTTTAAACCTCATCATTCAAGAAAACAAGAAAAAATCGTTTGTTAAATCTGGCGACTACTACAATCTGGATATGTTAAAAAACGAACGAAATCGACTCGACGCTTTATTAAAAGACAACGGCTATTTCTATTTCAATCCCAATTATTTGCTTTTCAAAGCCGACACGTCGGAAATCAATCAATCAATTACCCTAAAACTAACTTTAAAGGACAGCATTCCCGAAAATGGACTAACGGTTTATCGAATTCATAAAGTGCTTGTCAATCAGAATTATTCGTTAAACGATGATGCCTCAGGAATCAGGAAAGACACAACCCTATTTCGAAACATAGTTTTTTTGAATGATTCATCGGAGATGCGCATCAATCCAAAAGAGATATTACGATCGATTTATCTTCGAAAGAATGACGTCTTTTCGCGCAAAAACCACATCATCACGCTCAACCGATTAATGTCGCTAGATAATTTTAAATTTGTGAGCGTAAAATTCACCGATAGTGATACAACAGCCCTCGGATTTTTAGATGTGACTATTTTACTGACGCCAATGCCTAAACGTACATTTAGAGCTGAAATAGATCTGGTTTCAAAATCGAATAATTTCATGGGGCCACGCATGAATTTGAGTTTTCAGAACCGTAATACATTTCATGGTGCTGAAATATTAAAACTGAACATGGCTGGTTCGTTCGAAGCTCAATTCAACGGAGCAGCGGAAAACCGATACTCCTATTCCTATAATCCTCAATTAGACCTCACTTTCCCACGCTTTATTTCACCGTTTAACCTCAACCGATCGAGCAGTGTTTATGTTCCAAAAACAAATTTTTCGCTATCGTACAACTACCTTTTAAGAGTTGATTATTTCGATATGCGCACCTTAAGCTTTGGCTATAGCTACAAGTGGAAAGAAGATATCCGAAAAGAGCACGAACTCACTCCAATCAGCGTAAGCTACTCATCCATCGCAAATAAATCTGCGGCATTCGATACACTCTTAATTTCAAATCCTTATCTCCGAAAAAGTTACGAAGAGCAATTTATTGCCGGGGGAAGCTATTCATTCACCTATAATGAACAAATGCTTCAAGACAAAAAAGCCCAATATTTCGTGCATGCCTCCACCGAATTTGCAGGCAATGCCTTTTCGTTGGCAAAGATGCTCACTGGCGAATCCGTTTCGTCAACGAATCCATCAAAAATAATCGGATCAGTTTACTCGCAATTTGCCAAAGTAAGTATCGATAGTCGTTTATACTATAATTTTAAGGACAACAATAAATTGGCCGTGCGATTATTTGCTGGCGTTGCCAAACCGTATGGTAACTCATCGGTTCTCCCCTACTCCAAGCAGTTTTTCAGCGGCGGGCCAAACAGCATCCGCGCATTTCAAATTAATTCGGTTGGCCCAGGCACTATCGACCAAAATACAAGCAATACCGGTTTCCTACAAATGGGGGGCGATGTAAAACTGGAGATGAATACCGAATACCGTTTTGGCATTTACAAATACTTTAAAGGCGCGCTATTTGTTGATGCTGGAAATGTGTGGCTGCTGAAATCAAACCCAGCGAATACAGGCAGTTCATTTACGCTTTCTAGTTTCGCCAATCAGCTGGCCGTTGGAACAGGCATAGGATTGCGGGTAGATGTTTCATTCTTCATCTTACGCTTCGATTTGGCCTTTCCTTTACGAAAACCCTGGCTCGAAGAAAACCATCGATGGGTGGCGAAAGACATTAACTTCGGCAATTCTGCATGGCGAAAAGACAACTTGATATTAAATGTTGCCATTGGGTATCCGTTCTAAAAATTCTCTAATCTCAGATTATATATCCAACATTATCACAGCTTCCGACGTTGTCCATACTTGATAATTCCTACAAAAAACACACCGCCTAATGCATTGCCCAGAATTGAGATAGCTTCAAAACTCAAATAGTCCATAATACCGATCGTAGGATCGATCAAAAATCCCACAAACACTTCGATAGAGCCAACGATAGAATGGTGCAAACCTCCAATACCAATGGTGGCAGTGATCAAAACGATCATAAACAAACGACTAATTGTTTCTTGTGCAGATGCTACTAGCCAGGAAAGCAGCCCCATCAACCAACCTGCAATGACAGCACTTATAAGAATCAACGGCAAGGGTATGTCAATAATTTTATGAGCCAGATGAACAAAGGCTTCATTGGAGATAACTCCAATTGCCGGAGCAAAATAGGCCAGTAATACCCCAAAGAGATATCCGCCAATTAAATTGCCGGCAAGAATAATTCCCCAAAGAATGAAAAGGCGCTTAATATGAATGGTCTTATTCAGTACCGGAAGTATCGCCAGGGTTGTGTGCTCCGTAAATAATTCGGATCTGCCAATTATCACAAAAATGAAACCTATGGGGTAAGCAAAAGAGATCAGAACGTGTAAGATTTCATTCGATACATGACCATGAAACAGAGTAAATAATGTCCCCATCAAAAATATGCTGAACCCAATTTCTAATCCCGCAGAAAGCGCAGAAATAAACAACCGTTTATTAGATCGCTTATATTCATATATCGAGGTAGCTATCTGCTCATCCAGTATATCATTGACCCCTTTGGGCTGATCAGCACTCTGTTTAGTATTGTTGTTTAATTTGCTCATGTTTACGATTTTAATCGACCTACTGCGAAGTAAATTTTGATAAGTGAAGACGCATTTACAAAATCTTACCTCTCCCAAAATGCCGAAGTCGATAGATTATTGTAACCGTAATTGTCACAAATCTTATTAATTAATTCGTGAAAAAAGAGTATGATTTGATGGTTATGAACAAACTTACTTATTTTTTCATCCTTGGTAAAATATTATAAATCTTTCTTTTCATATATTCTCTTACACAGAAAAACTTAACAGTCCAGCCTCTCATTTGAATAAGGTTCTCGAAAGTTCTGAAAGTTGCTTTTTGGAAATGATTTCAAACCTGAATTTTGATCTTTTTTCTGCATGGATAACATTAATAAAAAATATGCTTGAATATTGGAACATCTATTAATTTAATTAATTTAGAGCTGATAAAACAAATAATTTACAGGACGTTAAAAGTTAAAGAACCTAACACACCGGATAATAATTAAAGAGATCGGGCGACTTAGATAAATCATGTAAATCACTTTTTTGTCTATTTCTAATATCAAGATTTAAGAGCTTAGGGTTGAGATGTTTAGAGTTTAGAGTTTAGTGTTCATATTAATCTTGTGTCTTGTGTCAAATTTATAATCACATGAAAAAATTTATACTTATAGTTGGAGTGATTTTAGTCTTTCTTATTATTGTCATAAATAATAGGACCCCGTTTTTCCAATCCCCAGAAGGTGGATGGTCAATTGGTTTTAATTATTACGATAGTATTCCTTCGAAAATTAACCCTGAAAAAGATAATATTTTTTCATTAGAAAAATTAGCGAAGATAAACGACAGCACGACTTTTCTTGCAGACCCATTTTTTATTCAAGAAAAAGACACCATTTACCTTTTTTTTGAATGTCAAATGAAAAAGTTTGGCGCAGACATCGCTGTGATGAAATCAACAAACGGCATAGATTTTAAATATGATAGGGTCGTTCTAGACGAGGAATTTCATTTGTCTTATCCTCAAGTATTTAAATATAAGGAGTCATTTTATATGCTTCCTGAAACTAAAAATGCCAATAATATTTTACTTTACAAAGCTTACAATTTTCCTTATGATTGGAGAGTATGTGACACACTAATTAAAGATGTGAGGTTAACAGATCCATCAATTTATTTATCAGATTCACTCAACTTTTTAGTGGCATCAGATGCCAACTTTAATTTATATATGTACAAAAGCAATTCTCTGTTGGGGGAATGGAAGTTAGATGAAAATTGTCCTGTTGTTAGAATGGGAAGTGAAGCTCGAGCTGCGGGAAGGATATTCGTTAATGAAAATAAAAAATTAATACTCCCTATGCAGAATTGCACTAAAGGTTATGGATACGGGGTTTCCCTGTATGAATTAAACTTTGATAAAAATAAAAACTATACCATTAGATTAAAAGATAAGTTTTTTTTAAAAGCTAATGCTAATACAATTGAATTTGCAGGTGGTATGCACCAAATCGACATTCAAAAAATTAATGACAAATATTTTCTTGTTTATGATGGAAGGTGTCACTTAAATAATAAGAAAAAGAAATTCAATTGGAAACGTCCATTGCTACTAAATTATCTTGATGCAAAAAATTATTTTCATTAATTATTCAATTTTAACTAGTTCAGGCAAGTGAACTCCTTCTCTTTCTGTCTTTGAAAAGAAAATTTCAAAGACAAGGCTTTCGAAGGCGACACTTACTTTTCCCATTTTACTCCTCTTATATTGATTTGATTCGTTTTCTTTTAGTGAAAAAAAATAATTAATTTAAAAAAAATAAAACTAAAACCATGTTTAATCTAAGCCATTTACACCCCATGCTTGTTCATTTTCCAATTGCTTTAATTGTTGTTGGATTTATTGTCGACTCTCTTCAATATTTTATTAAAAAAGAACCTTGTTTCTCTAAAATGGGATTTTATTTTTTATTAATAGGCACTCTTGCTGCTGTTCTGACCTTATTATCTGGAATCTTTTTTACTTCCGACATGTCAGGTGAAGCTGAGAAGGTAATGGAATCACATGAGCTTTTTGCTTGGACGACAGTTATTTTACTTATAATTCTTTCAGCACTCAGAACGTATGCAACCTTTAAAAATGTTGAGAACAAACTTTTAAAACAGCTGATTTTTATTATGTATGGATTGGCTGCTATATGTGTAAGCATTACCGGTTACTTTGGCGGATCTCTTGTTTATAATTATATGATGCCTCTTTAAATATTAACTCAAACAAACGAAAAAAATGAAAAATGTCTTATTCTTTGCATTAATCGGACTTATAGCCTTAGTAAGCTGTAACCAAGTAAAACCAGTAAAAACAATCGAAAACCTTAAGGCAGGAATCATAGGAGAAACGACTGCCAGTGCTAAATATGCTGCCTTTGCAGAAAGAGCCAATGAGGAAGGCAAAGATACGATTGCCAAACTGTTCGAAGCAGCTTCAAAAGCTGAGTCTATACATGCAGCCAATCACCTAAAAGTTCTTGAATCATTAAACGAGAAAATGGAAGCGTTTACCCCTGAATTTGAAGTAAAATCGACTGCCGAAAATCTTCAAGCTGCCATTGATGGCGAAACTTATGAGTCGACAACAATGTATCCACAGTTTTTAGCAGATGCTAAAGCCGAAAAAGTTGAGAAAGCTGTAAAATCATTTACTTGGGCTTTTGATACTGAAAAAAAACACATGGCGTTTTATAACAATGCACTTACGGCATTACAATCTAACACCATAAATACATTACCTTATACATTTGCCGTTTGTCCTGTTTGCGGTAACACATACGATCAGGCTATGGTTGACGAAAAATGCGCATTCTGCCAAACAAGTAGTGAAAAATTCATTATAATATAGCTATCATAACAGGCTGTATATAAGCTAACTAAGCATATGTACGGCCTTTTTTTATTGCTTTTGTTGCTGAACTAAATGGATGAAACATTAAACGCTGAGGCAGAGGGACGCACAGGGTTTATGTAAAAAAAAAGACAATCTACTAATTAGAGTCTTCTGAAAAAGTAATATTTCATTCTATATCAATTAAATAACTTGATTTTTTTAGATCAAAATGCAAAGGGAAAGAGAAAGTGTTACATAATTCATTGATTTAATATTTTTTTAATTCCCCGTGAGGGGATAAATATCAATAGAGAATTAATGCTGAGATAATTTATTCCCTAGGGGATTTACCTAAATTCATGAATGTTAATGCCCTCGGGCAAAATAATCAATCGTAAATAATTCTCTATTGATATTAATTCCCGGGAAAATTATAAAATCAAGCTGCTTCCGTTTTTCAGCAGACCCTAATTATTCAAATCTTTATGACGTATTGATTCTCCTTACTTTTTGTATTGATACAAAAAGTAACAAAAAAATCAAGATGAAACGATGCTACAACCCACATGGCCTGCTCCTGCTCGCCGTTTTATCATAGCCAACGCACTTTCGCTATGCGAGTTGGGGTTTTAAGAACTAAACGCTGAGGCAGAGTGACGCACAGGGTTTATGTAAAATATTTATCAATGGCCTCCTGTACTTCTTGGGTAAGTTTTAACTTAGAACGCTTACCTAATTTATATGTAGCAGATTGTGATAAATATCCGGATAACGCATCCTGAGTGCTATCTGATTGCTTAACACGACATTCATACTCCTCAATAAACTTTCGTACCGTAGGTCGGCTAATGCTCAAATTTCGTGAAATCGTTCGTTGGCTTTTGCCTTCTCGATAACTTTGAATCACTATTTCTTGTTTTGTATACATACTTATCATGCTTTAATGAACGAATTTTTATCGTCCATGTGTGACTAATAAGTGGTAAACTTTTCGATAAAAATGTGATAAGGTTTCTAG
>JBBQUP010000016.1:0-46133 GCA_038212305.1 Bacteroidales bacterium | reverse complement strand
GTACTTTTTAGTTATTAGATAAGTGGTTTTTGCAAATTGTCTTGCTAGTTGCCAAGTATCAAGTTTTTCGAATGAATAGATGTGCATTTTTTGTTTAGAAGGTTTAGTAGTTTATGGTTTAGGTGTTTAGAAGGTTTAGTAGTTTAGATGGTTATTGTTTAAGGTGTGCGTTTTTAATGAGTTTATTGTTTATGGGTTTAGTTGTTTATGTTATTGTATACCAACCTTGAACCTCTAAACCTCTCAACATATAAACTATAAACTCCTTACAACCCCTCAACCTCTCTATACATTTACTCAACAACTAAACGTCTCAACCTTTAAACATTTACTTAACAAACAAGGCGGAATCGTAAATTTTCTCAATTATTTCTACGGTTTTTAAGCCTTCGAAACCACCGGTTGTCATTGAGCCATTGTGCAATAACACATCTTCGACGTTTTGATACACTCTGTCGTGGTTCGACATGGATCCTTTGTACTCGCCATATGAGTTAGGAGGATTTCCTGCAGGTAAGCCTGTAATTGAATATCCATCTGAAAACTCTTGATATTCGAGTTCGTTAAGGTATTGTCCGCCAATTTTCAATGTTCCTTTATCTCCAAAAATGGTGAGTGAGCCTTCCATGTTTTTATTGGTGCTGTTAACCGAATAGTTTATGGTTCCAATGGCACCTGAATGAAAGATAACACTAATTGTACCAGCGTCTTCAAACTCAATGATACCTTGGTGCGCAAAGTTTCCAATATAACCATTGGCTTTTTTTATATCGCCAAACATCCAATATAAAAGATCTATAAAGTGACTGAATTGAGTATATAATGTGCCTCCATCCAAATCTTTAGTTCCTTTCCATGAGTTTTTATAGTAGTTTTCGTTTCGATTCCAGAAACAAGTTAATTGAATACTTTGGATCTTCCCGAATTTACCAGCTTCAATGGCTTTTTTAACGGCGTCAACCGGAGGGTTGTAGCGATTTTGTTTAACGATAAACAGTCGTCGATTGGCTGTTTCAGCCGCTTTTATCATGTTGGCACAATCGTTTATGTTTATTGCCATAGGCTTTTCGCATAACACATGATATCCGGCTTGCAAAGCTTTAATAGTATGTTCGGCATGCATTCCATTGGGCGTACAAATGGCCACTAAATCAATATCTTTTGCTTCGGCGAGCATGGTATCTATTGATGAAAATGTCTTAGCAGAATGTGCGACACCTAATTCCTCTGCTTTTTTTAAGTCAATATCGCATACGGCAATTAAATTACCAGTGTTAGATGCATGTTGAGCATGCCGTTGAGCTATTCTACCACAGCCAACTATTGCGAAATTAAGTTTTCTCATGTATTATTTGTTTTGAGTATTCTATTGTTATTACTGATGAACACCCAAGTAAAGGCAATTTTTAATCAAACGCAATAACCCCTTTTTTCTTTTCCACCAACGTTGTATCCGCCTTGTTAAAATGGCGACAAATGCTGATGAGTTTTAAACAGAGAGTTTTCACCTCAAATGGCGCAACGCGTTAAACGCAGAGTTCGTAAAGGTGTTTTTTAACTCAGAGGGCACAAAGTTTTTTTTCTCTGGGAACTTTGCGTAATTCACAGTGCGCTTAGCGGTTAATTGTTTTTATACCGTATCAATAAAGTTTCGTTCGGTACGATGAAATATCACAATTCCAACAATTAATAATACAATTGTAAAGATGGCACTGTAGCCTAAGCTTAGCCAGCTGAATTGACCTGCTCCTAAAAAGGCATATTTAAACCCTTCCACTATTGGGGTAAGTGGGTTCATCATAATGATGGCTTTTGTTGTGCTGCCATCTTTTAGTGTGCTCATTGGATAAATAACCGGGGTGGCATACATGAGTAGTTGAACGCCAAAGGTTAATAAAAAAGTTAAGTCGCGGTATTTGGTTGTCATACTGGTGAATATAATACCTGCTCCCAATCCCATAAGAGCCATAATTAATATGTATACAGGTAATAATAATAGGGTGAGGTTAGGGGCAATCGATGCATCTTTTTTAAATAAATAGTAGGCAAATACAGCTAAAAAGAAGAGCGCTTGAATGAAGAACTTTATCAACCCCGATACAATTTTTGATAAAGGCATGATGAGACGGGGGAAATAGACTTTTCCAAAAATGTTTGCGTTTTCGGTAAAAGTTTTTGCTGTTGTATTAAAGGCTTCAGAGAAATAATTCCATATAACAATACCAGCTAAATAAAACAAAATCATAGGAACACCATCGGTAGGTATTTTTGCTATGTTGCCGAATACCAGTACGTAAATGGCCGTAGTAAGTATGGGTTGTACTACAAACCAAATGGGTCCTAAAACAGTTTGTTTATATACCGTAATTACATCGCGCTTCACAAACATGGTAAGCAAGTCGCGGTAATCCCATATCTCTTTAAAATTTATATCAAATGCGTGTCGCTTGGGGCGTATTTCTAAATCGAATTCGGACATGTTGTGTTGTTAATGTTATTGGTTTAATGCAGAGGATTTTAACGCAGAGGTCGCAAAGGTTTTTTTTAAGTTCTTTAACCGCAGAGGTCGCAAAGATGCTTTAACGCAGAGGTTGCAATGGAAAAATTTTAGCGTGCTTGGCGTAAATACTTAGCGCCCTTTGCGTTTAATTTAAGTCTAAAATTTCCAGAAAAATGGAATAACTATCATGGAGACAATAAAGGCCAGAATATTTAAAATGAGACCTATTTTGAGGAAATCTTTAAACTTATAATTTCCAATACTTTGTACAATCATGTTAGTTTGATAGCCAATAGGAGTTGCAAAACTTGCTGAGGCTGCCATACAAATGGCAACGAAAAACGGTTTTGGACTTACTCCCATTTGGTGAGCTGCCGATAACGCGATGGGAAATACCAAGGCTGCCGCAGCGTTATTGGTAATTACTTCGGTGAAAATGGCAGTTATTAAGTAGATGGTTGCCATTACCATTATAGGGCCATGTTGTTTCGAAAAGTTAATAGCTGTGGTCGCTATGGCATCGGCAGCGCCAGAGTTTTGCATGGCTTTGCTAATTCCAAGTGAAGCAGCAATGGTAATTAAAACATCCCAACTAATTACTTTTGTGTATCGTTGGTGGGGTACAATGTTAAGCCATACCATCAGTATTGCTGTTAACGATGCAAACCAAAACATGTCGAGTTGGTTGGGGCCAATTTTGGGGAGAAAATCAGCAGCTGTGGCTCCTGCAACCATAATTAATACGAGCCCGCCTGCCACCCATTTACGCCAATTGGTACTGCCATTATTTACTTCGCCCAAGTAAGATGTGAGATAGAATATTTTTGATTCGCTCCAAGCTTTAATGAAATGCTCGGTGGTAAGAAGAATGAGTGTGTCTCCTTCGCGCATCTCGATGTGTTCGATATTATCAGTGATGTGCTCGCCATTGCGATTAATAGCCATGATAGCAGCTTGATAATGGTAGTAAAAATCGAATTCCCCAATTGTTTTGCCAATGCCTGGGAAACGGGGTGCTAATACCGCTTCGACTTGTTTTAGTTTTTTGTTTTTTAGTGATGGGTCTAATTTATCCAGTCCTTTGAGCTCAATGTTTGGGTTATGCATTAGCTCGTAAATGGTTTCAGACGTGCCTCGCAATAAAAGCGTATCTCCTTCTTCTATTGTTAGTTGATTTTTATCAACCGCATATTCTTTTTTATCGCGAACGATTTTCTCGATTTTAACTGCACGTAATTCTTGAACAGAACCTCGTACTATCGTTTGACCAATTAAACGAGATTTTGATGGTACAATAACATCATAAAAATACTCTTTGAATTGATGCTTCGACATGAATTTGGCTCGCTTTCCAGGGAGTAAAAGTCCACCAAAAATGGCTATGTAAATAAGTCCAATAATGGCAATTGGTAAACCCACCTTACCCAACTCAAACATATTAAATCCATCGTACCCATTGTCGAGCATTAAACCATGAACTACTAGGTTTGTTGATGTGCCGATAAGTGTACACATTCCGCCCAGTATGGTAGCATACGACAGAGGAATTAAAAATTTTGAAGCAGGCAGTTGCAAGCGTTCCGCCCAGTTTTTTATTATTGGAGCGAATATAACAACAACCGGTGTGTTATTTAAAAATGCAGAAACCAATGATACCGGAATCATTATTTGAAGGTATAGCCAATGAATGGGTTTTCGCTTTTTGGGCAGCGCTATTCGAGCTAAGTAGCGCAATGCTCCAGTATGACTAATCCCTTCGCTAACAATGAAGAGAACCAAAACAGTTATCATTGCCGTATTCGAAAATCCCGAAAGCGTTTCTTTGGTCGAGATCATACCCAGCGCCATAAGAATAATGAGTGCAGAAAAAAGAATCATTCCTGGGCGGAGTAGTTCTTTTGCCAGTGCATATATCATTAGACCAATTACGCCTAAAACAATGTATCCGTCGGTTGACATTTAGTTATTTTGGTGAGGTAATTTTGGTGTAAAGGTATTATTTGATTGGATATTTTAATAAACTCAACAAATATGAATTCATACGGATTTGGTTCTTTATAGCTTCGCCTCCTCAGTCCCGTTTTGTGGGTGAGTACAGGGCTTGAATATCTGTAATCTACTGATTGATAGAGAGTTTTATGCTCCTATCAATTTTTGTGCCAATTTATTATCTACTTTATTAAAAATGCCTCTTTCTACCTGTTTTAGTTCAAAAGAAGTATTGTCTAAATCAATCACTAGGTCGCAACCCATTTGATCAATTTTGATGATTAGTTTATTGTTATCACGAATTTCGTTGATTATACCCGATACTCCTTTTAAAGGACCAGAAGTGATAGTTCCATATCGTCCTTTTTTAAGCGTATTGGTTTCTAAAGTGAAGTGGAGCTTGTGTTCTGTGGCATTGCGCATGATTTCAATTTGCAAATCAGGTATTATAGCTGCCTCACCTTGCCAAGACACTATTCGCACAATACTTTGATGTTGAATAATGCTTCTAAGATGAATTGAGGTGGTTCGCAAGAACACATAACTGCTTATAGCTGGGATATCGCACCAAACAGTGCGATCGCTCCATTGTCGTTTTACTCGAAATATCGGTAGGTAACATTCTATTTCTAGATTGGTTAAATGTTGCCATACTTTTTTTTCAGTTCGAGAACGCGTAATGATTGCGTACCAATTATATGCCGTTGAAATGTTTGTCAAAACGATTGTGTTTGGCTCAAAAATAACAAAAAAACTTGTTTGTGTAGCTATTCGAGGCCACTGTTTAATTACTTTTTTGGCTTTATTCGAAGATAGTAAATAAATGCTGATTTGAGTAGTTTAAAATTTAAACCCGAAAATACAATTTATTGAAGGCGTTGCTTCACTCTAAAATATTTACTTCCATTTCTAAGTCAATGCCAAATAAGATTTTCACGTCGTTTTGAATGGCATGGGCGAGTTCTAAAACATCCTTACTCGTGGCCGATCCTTTGTTAATCAATACCAATGCTTGTTCGGAGTGTACGGCTGCATTTCCCAACGAGCGACCTTTCCATCCCGATGCTTCAATTAACCAACCTGCTGGAACTTTAACCGCAGTATCATTAATAGGATAAGAGGGCATAAGTGGATAGTTAGTTTTAATTGTATTCGCTAAGTCGATTGAAACCACTGGATTTTTAAAAAAGCTCCCTGCATTTCCCATCACTTTGTAATCGGGAAGTTTACTTTGGCGTATAGATACTATAGCTAATCGTACATTTATTAACGAAATACCACCGAGTTTTTCAACCTCATTTTTAATGTTGCCATAGGTGAGATTGAAGTTGGGGTGTTTGTTTAGTGTGAATTCGACTGATGTAATTATAACGCACGTTTTTAATTTAGTTTTAAAAACACTTGTTCTATAGCCAAACTCACAATCTTCTTTTTTATAAGTTTGAAATTCTTTGTTTATAACATGATATCCAGTTACGGATTTTATCTTGTCGCCTGCCTCAACACCATAAGCTCCAATGTTTTGAATAGGAGCTGCTCCAACATGCCCAGGGATGGCCGATAAGTTTTCGATCCCATGCCAGTTATTCTTAACGCAAATTTCAACAAAATCATCCCATTCAACACCTGCATTGACTTTAATTTCAACACAATCAGTTGTTTCTGAAAGTATCTGATAGCCTGTGAGTTTTGGCTGAATAATGGTGGAGTGGATACGTGATGGCAATAGTACATTACTTCCTCCGGCTAAAACAAACCACGATTCGTGGGGTTGGATGTATTCGTTAAATACTGCATGACAATCATTTGGTTCTGAAAATGTAATCAGCTTGCTTGCAATGCTTTCGATGCCAAATGTGTTGAATTGTTTGAGTGAGATATTGTAACCTGTTGTAATCATGTATGGTTTTTTATTGCAAAATTAATCCTTGTTTTTAAGCTTATATCATTTGTAATACAAATTATCTTATCGAATTTAATCGCAATTTTTTATTGAATTGATTGAAATGGAATCTCAAGTATATAAATAAATCATTACTAAAATATAAGCTTTCGTTTGTCTTCACTATATTTGTGATGATGTTTGATTGCACAAAAATGATATCATTTGCTCAAATATGCTATTTTTTTATGAATTTTTGATTTTGAAGTTCTATTCTCTATCCATGAAACTAATAATTTAAATAAATGAAAAAAGTCGAACGATCTCATGTCAATGAAGGAGGAATGATTATCAGCTTGAACGATGCGACTATACGTCAAGAAGATAACATCATACTAAAAGATGTATCACTTAATGTGGGAAAAGGCGAATTTGTTTATGTTATTGGGAAAGTGGGTTCGGGAAAATCAAGTTTACTTAAAACACTGTATGCCGATTTGCCATTGCAAGCAGGAACTGGTTTTTCTGTAGGTTTCTCATTAGTCAAGCTCAAAAAGAGCGATGTTCCAATGCTTCGCCGACGAATGGGAATTGTATTTCAGGATTTTCAATTGTTAATTGATCGATCGGTTTACGATAACTTACTCTTTGTACTTCAAGCTACTGGGTGGAAAAATAAACGTGATATAGATAAGCGCATTCGAGAGGTATTAACCAAGGTTGATATGGTACATAAAGGCTACAAAATGCCTCATCAGCTATCGGGAGGCGAGCAACAACGCGTTGTTATAGCGAGAGCTTTACTTAATGAACCAGAATTAATTTTGGCTGATGAGCCAACCGGGAATATAGATCCTGAAACTAGTGATGAGTTAATGGCACTATTACAAAAAATATCGGAGGAAGGTAAAACGGTTATTATGGCTACTCACAATCATAATTTACTAAAGAGATTTCCTGCCCGAACAGTAAAATGTGAGGATGCACATTTAATTGAAATCAAGCAGCAAGAGATTGATTTTAATATGATGGACTAAACTCCGAAAACCCTTTCTGACGATAGGTTTGTTTTGGTATAAAAATGAATTAATCTGGGTTTGAAATACTCAGACTGAAAATCGGTTTGAATTTTATAGATGTATAGAAGATAAAAAGATAAAAATAGAATGTTAATCATCTGGAATTATCTAAAATATCTTCTATATCCGTATGAAATTTGGGTATTCTTCCTATCTCTGTATTAAATTAAAATTAAACAGACCCTAACTATTTTATTTGTAAATGTCAGTTTCAAAAACGAGAGGAACGCAGTATTTGTCGTGTTGGTGCCAATACTATTTAGTTCTTACCAATAACCAAACATCGCTGTACTGAGCAAAGCGACTTCTGATATCAGCAATTTTTGCTCGAACAGCAGCCTCATCATTTCCAGAGCCTACCGATACACGATATAACCCATTTTCGTTTGCAAGAATTACCGGTTTAAAACTTTCCTCAATCAATTGATTTTTGTAATTTTTTGCATTGTCAATTATTCTGAATGACCCAATAATTACATAAAAGTTGTAATCGGTTTTGTCGCTATAACCATTATCAACAACAGTAACTTTTTCTTCTCTAACAACAATTGGTTTAGCATTTAATGTATTGGTCGCTTCGGTAGTTGTTGCAGTCGCTCGAGGTTTTGGCATAGCCGTTTTCTCTTTGACATAGGGTGATTTGCTATCGGACATGCTTGACGATCCTTTGGTTCGCATTGAAGCGCATGAGGATAAAATGAAGATGCCGAAAACGAGTATTATTAATTTGTTAATTGACATAATGGAGTTATTTAATTGGTACAAAAATAATGGATTAAGTCAAAACTAAAAATTAAGATACCAATTGAATGCTAATTTAGCGTTTTTTTGCAATTTATTGTTGATGAAATCTTGTGGGCTTGCAGGCTTAATGCATAGGTAATGAGGTTGTTAGTGAAGATGGTTTTTATATTTAAAGTCTGAAATTAATTAATGCCTCTTATATAGCATATCATTTCCCCTGCGTACACCCTCTGGGTTAATACCATTCACTAAGTTAATGGCATTACCCTAAAGGGAGAATTGCCATCCCGCTGGTGTATTGCAGATTCCTCTTCAGGGTCTTAGGGTAGTGACGAACATGTTTAATATGAAACACAGTGGTTTTCTTAGTGACCCTAACTAAACAACATTATATTAATTAGACTTAGAAACTGTTTAAAAATCATTTAATGGATTTTTAAGAGAGGAAAAATTAAAAAAAATTAGATGGATAAAGCAGAACTTTTAGAACATTCAAGATAAAAACCACTCTTTTTTATCTCAATTGTCTATTATCTCTGTCTAAAATTTTAAATTCTTGACCTCTAACATATATTTAGTCTTTGCAAGAAAACTCCAATTACTGCGTTATTCTCATTTTGAAAACAGTCATTCACAAAAGTGAACTTCTTGATTTTCAAAATTTCGAAAGTCTTGTCTTTGAAGCTTTCTTATCAAAGACTGTGAAAAATGCAGTTTTCGTGCAGACACTATTTAGCATGAAAATTAAACAGATACTTATTTCTATTGATCATTTTTTTTGGAGATATAGAATGTTAGGACAAAATAAAATATAAAACTATTTTTACCATACTAAAATAATTTAGTAACTGTTGAAGTTTATTTCGACCTATTTTAATAAATCAAACAAAAATAACTTTTTAACCTTGAGAGATGTAAGTTTTCTCCATCTGGTTCAAGTATAAATTAAAGTAATTAATATCGAAAATCTATGAAACACAGAGTTTCAAAAGTAAAACCATCGAAGAAAAAGTTTGTGATCCTTTTAATTATTGGCTTACTACTAATTGTTTCGCTCATATTCGCCCTAAATATCTATCGTAAAGTTTTTGGCAACAATATTCAACTTGTCAATGAAACCGAACACTTTATTTATATTCCTGATCATTCGACCTTGGATGAACTGTTTGTTTTGTTGCAACGCGAGAATATATTAATTGATGATGCATGGTTTAAAAAGGTAGCCGTTTTAAGAGGGCTAGCCACGAGTATTAAACCTGGTCGATATCGAATATTGCCAAATCTATCGAATTATCAACTTTGCAACATGATTCGATCAGGACAGCAGGCTCCTGTTATGTTGACTTTTCAGAACATTCGAACCATCAACGATTTAGCAGGAATCGTTTCGAAAAAGATTACTGTCGATTCAAGTAAGCTAGTTAGTTATTTGAATGACGAAACTGTACTTCATAAATTTAATCTATCGAAGGATACTCGAATGGTGTTATTTATTCCTAATACCTATGAGTTTTATTGGAATACCAATGAAAAGGGTTTTGTGGATCGGATGAAAAAAGAGTACGATACGTTTTGGAATACCGCGCGTAAAGAAAAGGCGGATTCGATTAATTTAACTCCAATACAAGTGAGTGTGCTGGCATCGATTATTGATGAAGAAACGATTAAAGAAGATGAAAAGCCCATTGTTGCAGGGTTGTATTTGAACAGACTTAAAATGGGCATATTATTACAGGCCGATCCAACAGTGCGATTTGCTTTAGGGAATTTTGCCATTAACCGTGTGCTTAAGCGCGATTTAGAGATTAATTCGGCTTATAATACCTATAAATATGCAGGATTACCTCCAGGCCCCATTCGTATTCCTTCCATTTCAGGGATTGATGCGGTTTTAAACGCTCAAAAACACAATTACATATTCATGTGCGCCAAAGAAGATTTTTCGGGGTATCATAATTTTTCAATTACATTACGACAACACAATGCCAATGCTGCCAAATATCAGCGCGAATTGCGTAAAATGCGAATATATCGGTAGATAAAATGCTGATTTAACATTTTTTTTCATCGAACTATACCTATATAACAATTATATTTGCGCATTCAATTACCGATTAATTTAAGTCAAACACTTTTTCATGTACAAATCAATTGCTCTAGCCAACACTATTTATTACGTCGGCGTTAACGATAGACGAACAGCCTTGTTCGAAAATATGTGGCCTCTGCATCGAGGGGTTTCTTATAATTCTTATTTAATTGTAGATGAGAAAATTACGCTAATCGACACGGTTGATTCGGGACATACTGATAAGTGGTTGGCTCGCATTCGTGCCATAATTGGCGAAAAAGTAATTGATTATTTGATTGTTAATCATATGGAACCCGATCATTCAGGATCGATATCCATTCTGAGGGAACTTTATCCGCAATTAATTATTGTCGGCAATAAAAAAACGCTTCCCATGATTGATGGGTTTTATGGGTTAATTACTGGAATGAAAGAGGTGGCTGAAGGTGAGTCGATTTCATTAGGTACTCATTCGCTTACTTTTTATACCGTACCAATGGTTCATTGGCCTGAGTCGATGGTGTGTTTTGAGACAACCAATAACATTTTATTTTCATCGGACGCATTTGGTAGTTTTGGTGCTTTGGAAGGCGGCATTTTCGATGATGAGGTAGAGTTTGATTATTTTAAAAATGAAATGCGCAGATATTACTCAAATATTGTTGGAAAATATGGTAATCCGGTTCAAAAAGCGTTAGGTAAATTGAAAGGACTGGATATTAAGCAAATAGCCCCTTCGCATGGGTTAATATTTCGCGAACACATTGGCGAAGTAATAGATATGTACGATCGATGGAGTCGATATGAAGGCGAAGAGGGTGTTGTAATTGCGTACGCTTCGATGTATGGCAATACCGAAGAGATGGCCGAAGCAATAGCTCGTGAATTGGCTGAAAATGGCATACGTAATATCCGTGTGTTTGATGTTTCCAAGACTCATGCATCCTATATTATCTCAGATATTTTTAAGTTCAAAGGCATTATTTTGGGTTCTCCAACTTATAGCAACGAGTTGCATCCAAATATGGAAGCTTTGGTGCTAAAACTTCAGCACATGGGAGTGGTCAATCACTATTTTGGTGCTTTTGGCTCGTTTACATGGGCTGGTGCTTCAGTTAAAAAGTTGGTTGAAGCTGGTGAGTCGCTTAGCTGGGAATTGGTTATGCCTGGCGTTGAGGAAAAACAAGGTTTGAAAAAAGACAAATATCAAGCTTGTATTGAGTTAGGTAAAGCAATGGCAGAACGATTGAAGAAGGATCGTAAATAGCGCTAGCGTAGTTAAATGGCATAAACGTATGATCAGGAACTGGTGTTCTTGGTCATTTTTTATCAACAAATTAGAAGTATTAGATGTTGAGGAAATAGGAGCAACGTTTTATCCGACGATCGAATGACGAGGCGAGGGAAAAAGCAGTTAACCATTTTGTTAGAAGCTGTTTAAATTTATAGATGTCTAAATTATAGATAAGAAGATAAGAAGATAAGAAGCTGAAAATAGGATGTTCACCATCTGGAAATATCTAAAATATCTTATCAATCGATCTAATATCTAATATTCTTCCTATCCCTGCAATTTATTAAGCTGGCTGTTTTAAAGGCAGAACTTGCCAATCGAATGATTAAGTTTGTATAAATGATTTCTTATGGAAAAGAATACAAATCTTCTGAATTTTGGAACATTTACTGTTGTCGTGCTAACCGTTTTTTTACTTGCACTTGTAACACATGAAAAACTACAAGTTTTAGATTCAAAAAGTATTCCTCTTGCCAAAGAAACACCCGTATCCATCGCTAAAACTAGCACTTCTCTAAAAGACAGTATTGTGAATTTTGGGATGGAATTTTTAGGGACTCCCTATTTAGCTGGCGGCTGCGGAAAAAATGGTTTTGACTGTTCCGAATTTGTGTATTTTGTATTTCAACATTTTAAAATTCACGTTCCACGTAGTTCGTTAGGGTTTAAGCATTTTGGGACAGAAATAGAGATTGAAAACGTGCAAAAAGGCGATGTATTATTATTTTTAAGTCCAACCCGAAATGTTATTGGACATGTTGGAATTGTTTCAAATCCAAAAGGAAAGGAAAGTGATTTCATTCACGCTTCCTCAGGAGGTGAAAAAGAAGTTATTATTTCAAACCTTGCAAAAAAAGGATACAAACGACGATTTGTAAAAGCAATTCGTGTGTTATGAGTATTTATTTTTTGCTGCTAACTTTCAAATTAAGATAAATTTCCTAAACTCTCAACTACAAATTCTCAATCCTAAACCCTCCTCAACTTCTCAAAACTCCAACCCTTCAACTCAACTCCTCAACTTCTCTCAACCCTAAACCCTCCTCAACTTCTCAAACATCTCAATAAATACTGGCGCATCGTTTTCCCAAATCATTGTTTCAGCCATTTTAAGCGATTGTTCCGATAGTTGAGTCCATCTACTTTCATTGTACTGAATTTCTTGTATCGCCTGAACAATAGTTTGGGTATTTAAATCATCAATCATTATGCCTGTTTGATGCTTATCAATAATGCTTTTTATCTCGGGGAAGGAAGATGTTAAAACAGGAAGACCCACTTTGGCATAATCGAACAATCTATTAGGTAGAGCGTAGTAGTAGTTTAAACCAATATTCTCAAGCAAACACAATCCTAATTGAGCATTTTTTGTATAATTAATCAGCTCGTTAAAAGGAACTTTGCCTACGAGTGTTACTTTGTCGGTTAGTTTTTTCGATTCAATGAGTTCTTTAATTTCGTCGAATTCATCGCCATAACCAGCAATAATAAGTTTCACATCGTTTAAATGCGGCATCGCCTCGATTACCTCTTTTATGGCTCGTCCTTTATTTACAGCCCCCTGATAAAGTAATGTAAACGGATTCGCTTTGTATTTAGCAACTCCAGTTTCAGAGGTGTTTTTTAGAGGGAGATTTCTTACCACTTTAAAGTTGGCACCATATTTTTCTTTGTAAATATCTGCAATCGAGTCGCATACTGTATAGCAATGTGTTAAACGTGGTAAAAGTGATTTTTCAATCTTAATCCATGCGTTTTTTATCCACGGACGATGAGCTAATTCTGGTACTTCAGGAAAATACTCATGACTATCAAATACCAGCGCGTGTCTTCTAAAACAACTTGCGAAAAAACAACCCATGAGCGTATCTAAATCAATGGATAAAATGATTCCTTTGGGCTTTAAAAGGAGCCAAATCAATAGTTTGATGTTAAATTCGGCATAAAATAAAGCTCCAGTTTTAAATAAGGTTGGAATAACCTGGGTTGAATAAGGTTGATTGGTTGGTATGCCAAAATCATTGCGCTTGCGGGTAAGGCATTTAACGCTAAACCCTTCGCTAATTAAGGTTGTAGCCGTTTTATGCACCCGGTTATCGATGGATAAATCACCTGTTAGGCAGATGTATATGGTTGATGATTTTTTTTGCATAAATAATTGGCATGACGATTGCTTTCTTCCGTTTTGTATTCTTAATAAATACAGACTTCAATAAAGTTCAACCAACTGCAAAGATAAAACTTATGTCGAAACATCTGTTTTTATTCAAACTTGCGAAATGTTGTGTATTTTAATACAATTATTAATTCGTTCTAAGTTTTAGATAGTGAATGAAAAATTTAATTTTACACAATTAATAGTAAAA
The DNA here is from genome assembly GCA_038212305.1 of Bacteroidales bacterium. Taxonomy (GTDB): domain Bacteria; phylum Bacteroidota; class Bacteroidia; order Bacteroidales; family Marinilabiliaceae; genus JBBQUP01. The sequence goes on along the minus strand of JBBQUP010000016.1, from coordinate 32,208 downwards.
AAGATAATTTGCTCAATTGTTTAATTAAATTCAAATGTTCAATAAATAATTCGGTTATTGCTTCGTTTGTATAAAGAAATCAATTGAGTTTTAGAGAGGTTTTCTTGAATCTATAATTATTAGAGACATATGAATAAAATAGTTCAATGGTTATTTGTTTTGCTGATATTAAATAGCGGTAATGTATTAGCCCAAAAAAATTACAGGCATCAAACCAATGATCCTGATTTTTTAAAAGCATGGGAGCTATACCAAAACAATAAATTGGGAGCGGCTCGTTTGGCTTTCGAAGCGTATGCAAAAAAAAATGTGCAGGATGAGTCCAATTACAATGTTGAAGCTGTTTTTTATGCCGCTCGATGTGCCCAACAACTTGGAAATGGCGATGCTCTTTATTTATATGAGCAGTTTTTAGCCGATTATCCCGAAAGTAATAAAAACCCTTATGCACAGTTTCATGGGGGTGAAATTTTGCAAGAGAGTAAAAAGTTCAAACAAGCTGTGCGTTGGTACGAGAAGGTGAATTATCAGAATTTGGACTCTGAAACTCAAAATGCTTATTACTTTAAAAGAGGGTATTCATTATTTATGGATGATAACCTCAACGACGCATCCACCTGGTTTATGAAGCTAAAAGATGTTGAAAGTGAATACTATCAACCCTCCAATTACTATTATGCTCACATACAGTATACCAAGAAAAATTATGAAACTGCTCTGAAAAGCTTTCTTAAATTACAGCAAGATGAGGCGTATAGCAAGATAGTTCCATTTTATATTGCTCAAATATATTATTTGCAAAAGGAGTATGATAAAGCCATTGATTTTGCTACTCCACTTATGAATGAAGGAACCGAAGCCCGTCAGGCAGATATGGCTAGAGTGATTGGAAGTTCGTGGTTTGCAAAAAAAGAGTATGCAAAAGCAGTTCCTCATTTAGAAAAAGCGATTGCCAATCCCGATTTTGCTCGAAAAGAAGATTACTACCAATTGGGATTCGCTTATTACTATCAAAAAAACTATGCTAAAGCTGCTGAGTCGTTTTCGAAAGTTACTTCGGAAAATAACGATATGGCTCAAAATGCTTATTATCATCTGGGTGATTGCTATTTGAAACTGAATGATAAAATGAGAGCTCGGGTGGCTTTTGAAGCGGCATCGAAACTATCGTTTGATAAAAACATTCAGGAAGATGCCATGCTCAACTACTTGAAGTTGAACTACGAATTGGCCTACTCGCCATTTAATGAGATAATTAATTCGTTTTTAAAGTTCATCGAGCTATTTCCTAATAGTGCAAATATCGACCAGGCTTATGAGTATTTGGGCAAAGCCTTTTTAACGACCAAAAACTACAAAGAAGCATTGCAATCGATGGAGAAAATCAAACGCAAAGATTCGAACGTATACCGTGCCATGCAACGAATTGCTTATTATAGAGGTATTGAATTATTTACTTCGTTGAATTTTGTTGAGTCGGTTGGTTTTTTTACTCAGAGCTTAAAATATGGAGAATATGATAAGGACTTAAAAGTAAAAGCGCTTTATTGGCGAGGTGAAGCGAATTATCGCTTGGGTAAAAACAGTGAGGCAGGTAAAGATTATAACGAGTTTATTCTAACCTCAGGTTCGTTTAAGTTGCCTGAGTTTAAAACGGCTCACTATAATCTAGGCTACGTTAGTTTTAACGATAAAAATTATCAAGAAGCTGGTAGTTGGTTTCGTAAATACATCAAGTTGACTGAAAATGATAAAGCAGGAACGTTAACTGGAGATGCTTGTAATCGCATTGGTGACTGTTTTTATGTGGATAGAGCATTCTCTGCCGCCATTAGTTATTACGAAAAGTCGATAGTTATTCCAACTGGAGCACCTGATTATGCTTTGTATCAAAAAGCATTTTGTTTAGGATTGCTTAAGCAGCACAACGAGAAGATTGCAATTTTAAAGCAGTTGGTGCGGCAATATCCTTCTTCGCCTTACGTTGATGACGCGCTATACGAAAGTGGTAGCTCGTATGTCGCTTTAAATGATTATCCTAATGCAATAGCTTCATTTAAACAAGTAAAGGAGAAATATCCTCAGAGTTCGCTAGCCAAGCGGGCTTTACTTCAATTAGGATTGGTTTATTATAATAATAGCGATTACGATAATTCAATGGCTTTTTATAAGCGAGTTGTGAACGAATATCCAGGATCACCGGAGTCGCAGAATGCATTGTTAGGGATTCGTAATATTTACATGGATAAAAGTCAGCCAGATAATTACATTCAATATACCGAAACGCTCGGCGCATTTGCCCGTACAGATATTCGATCGCAAGACTCACTAACATTTGAAAGTGCTCAACGATTTTTTATTAAGGAAGATTGTGAACATGCTATTAAGCACTTCGAGAATTACTTAACTACATTTCCCGAAGGACGATATGCCGTTGATGCTCATTACAATAAAGCAACCTGTCAATATAAAGCAGGATTGTTGCGCGATGCTGTCAAATCGTTCGAATATGTAGCGAATCGTCCTAGGAATATGTATACCGAAGATGCGCTATTGAAATGTGGGGAAATCTATTTTCAAGATAACACTTTTGATAAAGCGCTTCTTAATTTCCGCCGATTAACAGAGATAGCCGAAGTGGAGGAGAATCGAATGGAAGCACGAATAGGCGTTTTGCGGTGCTTGGTTAAAACCAATCAATTTAGCGATGTTATTTTGGCTGCACAATCATTGCTTCAATCACCTAAGCTAGCTCCCGAAATTGAGCGCGAAGCAAGGTTTGCAAGAGCTAAAGCTTATGAGAAAACAGGAAATCTGCCATTGGCTGTTACCGATTTTAAAGCTTTATCAACCAATACAAAGAGTGTTGAGGGAGCTGAATCAAAATATTTATTGGCTCAATATTATTTCAATTCGGGAAATGATGCCAGTGCTGAAAAGGAGATTTTTGATTTCGCGGAGAAAGGAACGGCTCATCAATATTGGTTAGCACGAAGTTTTATCTTGTTATCGGATATATATTTGAAAAAGGGAGATAATTTTCAGGCAAAACAATATCTCGAGAGCATAATGGAAAATTATACAGGCATCGATGATGTTAAACCCATGGCTCAGGAACGGTTGAAGAAAATTGCTTCGAATAAACCTGCCGCAGCTGCTAGTGAAACTTTACCATTGTAATTAAAATCAATGACTTCAAATTTTATAAATATGCAAATCAAATATAAAATAGCCTCACTGTTTATTGCTTTCATCGCTTTATCGTTGAGTGTTTACGGTCAGAATACACCAAATCAGGATGTTCGGGTTGTTCGTGAATATACACCTACTGTTTCTGATGCAGTTAAAATTGATCAAATGCCTACGGGGGATGATACAACAACTTATCGTCCGATGTTTAGTTATTCGGTTTTAAGTAGAGCATTTCAACCAACTAATGAGCTCGAACCACTTACTGCCGCTCGAATGGAATCAGAAAGACAGTTAGCATTGGAGAACTCACAACTAAAATTAGGTGTGGGAACTTACAATTCGGCATTTATAGATTTCGATTACAATATTTTACGTTCTAAAGATTATGCGCTCCGACTAAATTTAAGCCATCTCACATCGATGGGGAAAGTAAGTTTGCTGGATAATAAAAAGGTTGAAGCTCCTTTTCACGATACCGAAGCAGGTATTGATATGAAACGGTTTTTTAGCGATATTACTTTGCGATCAGGCATCAGTTTTAAACACCAGTTGTACAATTATTATGGCTACGAATCCATAAACGATGCTTATTTGTACATAAATCCCAATGATCTAATTAATCCATTAACAGTTAATGATATTAACTACGAAAACAAACAGCGTTTAGGTCAGTTTTCGGGTTATATAGGGTTAAAGAACAATGTAACCGATCTCAACGAACTTAAGTGGGATGGTGAAATTTCGTTATCTACTTTTGGAAATAGAACGGGTGTATCGCAAAATCGTTTGGATATTGTAGGTGATATTCGATTTCCTCAGGATAAACTGTTCATCCATATTAAGCCACAAATTACGTCATATGGTGTTAAAGTTCCATTTCTCGCCAATTCTCCCTATTTGTTTAATGATAAGCAAATTACACTTATTCAGGTTTTACCAACTGTCGGTTTTTTGTTTGATGGCGGTTTTCTGGAAACAGGTTTGTTAATAGCTGGTGAGATTGGTAGAGGGAATGATGAAACACGTTTCTCACCACATATATATACTGAATATCGCATTGTGGATGGAATAGTTTCGATAATGGGGGGTTTAACTGGTCGTTTAAATCTTAACGATTATGCCACTATTCAATTCGAAAACCCATTTATATCGCCCGATGAGATGGTTAAAAGCAGTTTCTATGGATTGGATTTTCATGCAGGCTTAAAAGGAAATTTTAGTCGAACGGTTGCTTTTTCAACCATGGTGAACTATTCGGTTTTTAACGATGAACACTTTTATGTGAATAAGGCCTATGAACAAACCACTTCGGTAAGTGCATTCGATAGCGATAATTTGTTTGGTGTTGTTTACGATGATGGTAATCTCTTAAAAGTTAATGGAGAACTTCAAATAGAGGCCTCTAAAAGTGTAATGCTATCATTCAGAGGAACTTATTATGGATGGAATGTTAAAAATGAATTAAAAGCATGGAATAAGCCCAATTCGGAAATAAGCATTGGAGGAATTTATAAATTCAATTCTAGCTTATCAGTAAACTCTCAAATTAATATCATTGGTAAACGATATGCTCTGAATGTTGCCTCTCAGGCACCCTATGAGCTGAAAAGTTTATTTGATATGAATGTAGGTGCTAATTATCAATTAAATAAAAAGTGGAGTTTTTGGCTTCAACTAAATAATTTAACCTCTCAAACCTACGATTGGTATTACGGGTATCCTTTACAACGCTTTAATGGGATGGTTGGTTTTACCCTTTCATTTTAATAATGTAGTTGTTAATGGCTTGTTGATAAAAAGAGAGGGAATACAACCTTATTGGCCATCAATTTTCTTATCTTTGTGCGTTATCTCTATTGCTGAGATGTAAAAAGTTGAAAATCAATTAATTGATCTGTTTTATGAGCGAATCGACTGAAGAGAAAAAGTCAATAAATAAAGAGTACACAGCAAGTAGTATTACCGTACTAGAAGGATTGGAAGCAGTTCGCAAACGTCCTGCCATGTACATTGGCGATATTGGTGAAAGAGGATTGCACCATTTGGTTTATGAAGTCGTGGATAACTCCATTGATGAAGCCATGGGCGGACATTGTACTCGAATTGATGTTTTTATAAATGCCGACGGCTCAATAACCGTAAAAGATAATGGACGAGGCATTCCGGTTGATATGCACGAAAAAGAAGGCAAATCGGCTTTAGAAGTGGTTATGACTGTTTTGCATGCCGGTGGTAAGTTCGACAAGGATAGCTACAAAGTTTCAGGTGGTTTGCATGGAGTAGGGGTGTCGTGTGTGAATGCGTTATCTACATCGCTTCGTGCTGAAATTCACAGAGGCGGAAAAATGTATGTTCAGGAATTTTGTATTGGAAAATCACTCGGTGATGTTAAAGAGGTCGGTGTAACAGATTTAAGAGGTACAACTGTAACTTTTATGCCTGATAATACCATCTTCACCACCATGTATTTTAAATACTATGTTCTGGCTAATCGAATGAGAGAATTATCTTTCCTAAATAAAGGATTAGAGATTAACTTGACCGATTTTAGGCTCGAAGAACACGAAGGTGAAGTTAAGCAAGAACAGTTTTTATCGGAGAGAGGACTTGAGGAGTTTGTTGAGTTTATTGATGTGGCTCGTGAAAAAATAATTGATAAAGTTATTTATATTTCAACCGAGAAAAATGGAATTCCTGTTGAGCTAGGTATTCAATACAACTCATCATACAGTGAAAATATTTTTGCGTATGTGAATAATATTAACACCATCGAAGGAGGAACGCATTTAACTGGTTTCCGTCGCGGATTAACCCGTACGTTAAAAACTTGGGCCGATAAGTCGGGAATGCTTGATAAGTTAAAATTCGATATCAACGGTGATGATTTCCGCGAAGGTTTAACAGCAGTTATTTCAGTTAAGGTAGCAGAGCCTCAATTCGAGGGGCAGACTAAAACTAAATTAGGTAACAGCGATGTAAGCTTATCAGTTGATCAAGCCGTAAGTGCAGCATTAAGTTATTATTTGGAGGAGAATCCTAAAGATGCTCGTGCCATTGTTAATAAAGTGATTTTAGCTGCTACCGCACGTCATGCTGCACGTAAAGCGCGTGAGTTGGTTCAACGCAAAAGTGTTTTAACTGGCGGAGGATTGCCTGGTAAGTTGGCCGATTGTTCAGAACGCGATCCATCGCAATGCGAAGTATTCTTGGTCGAGGGAGATTCGGCAGGTGGTACTGCCAAGCAAGGTCGTAACCGTCGTTTTCAAGCCATTATGCCATTGCGAGGAAAGATTTTAAATGTTGAGAAGGCATTGCAGCATAAAGTTTTTGAAAATGAGGAGATAAAAAATATTTACACGGCTTTAGGCGTTACCATTGGAACTGCCGAGGATAGCAAAGCACTTAATCTTGAGAAGCTTAGATATCATAAAGTTGTCATCATGACCGATGCCGACGTGGATGGTAGTCACATCACCACGTTAATTATGACCTTCTTATTTAGATATATGAAGGAGTTGATATCAGCAGGTCATCTTTACATTGCAACGCCTCCTTTGTATTTGTGCAAAAAAGGAAAATCAGAAGAATATTGTTGGACTGATCAGCAACGAAGAGCATTTGTTGAGAAATATGCAAGCGGAAAAGAAGATTCAGTTCATATTCAACGATACAAAGGTTTGGGAGAGATGAATGCTGAGCAGTTGTGGACAACAACAATGAATCCTGATGTTCGTACGCTTCGCCAGGTAACAATCGACAGTGCTGCGGAGGCCGATCGTGTTTTCTCAATGCTTATGGGTGATGATGTGCCACCACGTCGAGAATTCATCGAGCAAAATGCTACTTATGCAAAAATTGATGTTTAAGCAATTTTATACTTGAGATAATAACAAAAAACGAACCCGATTAAAATAGGATTCGTTTTTTTAGTTTTATAGAATATAGTTTTAGATCGTAATTGATCCTTCGAAAACAAATGTAGCTGGACCTTCTAAGAAAATATTGGTAAAGTGATTATTATTGACTCTATCGAAAGAAACTCTTAAATCACCTCCTTCAACTTTAATTTTAAAATCATTTCCTTCGTTTAATTGAATGGCTGTGCATATGGCAGAAGCTACCGCACCTGTCCCACAAGCGAGGGTTTCATCTTCAACACCTCTTTCATATGTGCGTACATGAATTTCATTGTTTGCTAAAATGTTCACGAAATTCACATTCGTTCCTTCAGCTTTATACTCATTGCTGTATCGAATCGCCTTCCCTTCTTCAAAAACATTTAAAGCTGCCAAATCCTTTACAAACGTAACATGGTGAGGAGATCCAGTGTTTAGAAAATAGGCATTCTCTTTAATATTAATCGAGTTGACATCCTGCATTTTTAGCTCAACCATGCCATTTTTATAGGATGCTTCATGAATGCCATCAACAGCATTAAATATAAAGTGATCGGCATAGGTAATTACTCCAGTTTCAGCTGCATAAGCCGAAATGCAACGCCCCCCATTTCCGCACATCGAAGCTTCTTTGCCATCGCTATTGTAATATCGCATTTTAAACGAATACTCAGGATCGTTTTCTAACAACATTAATCCATCGGCACCAATACCAAATCGTCGGTGACATAAAAATGATATTAAAGTTGTGTTTTGGTAGTCGAATTTACCATTGCGATTATCAATAATAATAAAATCATTTCCAGCCCCTTGGTATTTTCGAAAATTTATATCCATTGGATTTAAGTTTTTTTTAATTGATCTCTATCAATATCTTATAACTCAAGGTAAAAATAAACCTTTTAGAGCTATAAACGTTATTCATTAAGTTGATAAAGATATAGAATTAATTATTTCTATGCCTAATTATTAATATACCTATTTATTATTAAAAAAAGTTAAGATTTTGTTTGTAGAATGCTTAAGGCACGTTGTTTGTTGCTTTAATTGGCATTACACTAATACAAAGTTTTAAACATTAAAAATTATGACTAGAAAAAGTTTGCTGGTCACTTTTAGCGTGGCTGTATTTGGAGCTCTTATTGGAGTGTTTGCTTATACACTCTTATTTAATGTTAATCCGGCTGTAGTTAAGGTTTTGGAGTCGGCACCCATTGCGAAATTTGCATCATTGGGTGATGAAGTTAAAGTGGGTGGATTGCCCGATTTAACTTATGCTGCGGAGAAATCAATTCATGCAGTAGTTCATGTTAAAGTAAAATCTATTCAACAGGGAGGTTATAGCTCTTCGGGTAACCCAATGTTTGACTTCTTTTTTGGACCCAAAGGATATGATCAAACGCCTCAGCCAAGTATGGGTTTTGGGTCAGGTGTTATGATATCGAAAGATGGATACATTGTTACTAATAATCATGTGGTTGATGGTGCCAATGAAATTGAAATTGTTTTAAACGATCGTCAATCATATATAGGAAAAGTAATTGGAGCAGATCCAACCACCGATATTGCCTTGGTGAAAATTGATGGAACTGATTTTCCGTACATGAATTTTGGAAATTCAGATGAGCTAAAAGTTGGGGAATGGGTGATTGCTGTTGGAAATCCATTTAATTTAACTTCTACTGTAACTGCGGGTATTGTAAGTGCAAAATCACGCAGTATTAATATTTTATCTAATCCAACTCAACGAATGGGGATTGAAGCATTTATCCAAACGGATGCTGCTGTTAACCCCGGAAACAGTGGCGGAGCCTTGGTTAATACGAAAGGCGAATTAGTAGGTATAAATACGGCTATTGCATCACAAACGGGTTCGTATTCGGGTTATTCGTTTGCAGTACCAATTAATATTGCTAAAAAAGTAGTGGGTGATTTAATGGAGTATGGTGTTGTGCAACGTGCTTTACTTGGTGTTGAAATTACTGATGTAACAAAGAAATTGGCTGATGAAAAAGGATTGGGTAAGATAGTTGGGGTTTTTGTTGCAAATGTTAGTGACAAAGGAGCAGCGAAAGAAGCCGGTATTGAATCAGATGATGTCATACTCAGCGTTAATGACGAAATGGTTAATAGCGTACCCGAATTGCAGGAGAAAATTAGCCGTTATCGACCTGGTGATAAAATTAAAGTTTTGGTAAATCGAAAAGGGAAAGAGAAACTTTTTACTGTTACCTTACGTAATAGTGATGGTTTAACTTCGTTGATGAAAGCCGAAGAGGTGAATTTACTGCTTGGAGCAAAGCTTTTAGAGTTAAGTGATACAGAAAGACAAAAATTTCAAATAAACACAGGAGTTAAAGTTGTGTCGCTGCAAAATGGTAAATTACGCAGCAGTGGAGTTCGGGATGGATATATTATTACCAAAGCAAATCGAATGCCTATTTCAACAGTCGATGATTTTCGAAGAGCAATTTCGTCTGTTGATGATGGTTTGTTGATTGCAGGTTTTTATCCAAATGGGAAAATTGAGTATTACGCCATTAACTTGGCGGAATAAATCGAGTGTTATTATAATTTTAATGTTGCGCATTACCATTAATTGTGGTAATTTCGCGCCATATTTCGCAAAAGCTTTATGAGGCAACTAAAAATTACAAAATCCATTACCAACCGTGAGAGTGCATCTCTCGACAAGTACTTGCAGGAGATTGGTCGTGAAGAATTAATTACTGTAGAGGAAGAGGTTGAATTGGCCCAGAGGATTAAAAAAGGGGATCAATCTGCGTTAGAAAAACTGACACGTGCTAACTTACGGTTCGTTGTGTCGGTGGCTAAACAATACCAAAATCAAGGATTGAGTCTTCCGGATTTAATTAACGAAGGTAACTTAGGTCTTATAAAAGCTGCTGAAAAATTTGATGAAACCAGAGGTTTTAAGTTTATTTCATATGCTGTTTGGTGGATTCGTCAATCGATATTGCAAGCTTTAGCTGAGCAGTCACGTATTGTTCGTTTGCCGTTAAATCAAGTAGGATCATTGAATAAGATAAATAAAGCCTATTCGAAATTCGAACAAGAGAATGAGCGTAAGCCATCGCCTGAAGAGTTAGCAGATGTATTGGAATTGCCAGCTGATAAAGTTTCTGATACCTTGCGTGTATCTGGTCGTCATATTTCGGTTGATGCACCATTTGTTGAAGGTGAGGATAATAGCTTGTTGGATGTACTTGTTAACAGTGATTCGCCAAGTGCCGATCGCGCCTTGATTAATGAATCATTAGCTAAAGAGATTGAACGTGCTTTGGCTACTTTAACTGAGCGTGAGAGCGATATTATTAAGCTGTTCTTTGGTATTGGTTGTCAGGAAATGACACTCGAAGAGATAGGTGAACGATTTGGATTAACTCGAGAACGAGTTCGTCAGATCAAAGAAAAAGCCATTCGTCGCTTACGTCATACCTCTCGAAGCAAATTATTAAAATCATATTTAGGATAACGTTTAATTCGTAGAAATAAATAGAAAAGGGGTGCTTGTTTTTCATGCACCCCTTTTTATGTGTTCTAAATTATTTGGTTTTTAGTAATTCCTGTAAGCGAAACATCTCATCGCGATATTGAGCTGCTGAAATAAAATCGAGCTCTTTGGAAGCATTTTGCATTTGCGTTTTAACATGGTTGATGGCTTTCTGAAGCGATTGTTTATCCATGTATTGAACAACAGGGTCGGATGCTTGCGCCGATTCAAAAGGAAGCGCATAATTGCTCGGTTCAGGAATTGTTTTACCAGTTACCCCAAATATTCGTGATTTGCCTTTGTTAAGCGCTGTTGGAGTAATGCCCATTTTTTCGTTGTAGGCAAGTTGCTTCTCTCTTCTGCGTGTGGTTGAATCAATGGTTGCTTGCATCGATCGTGTGATCTTATCGGCATACATGATAACCTTCCCATTTAAATTTCGAGCTGCTCTACCAGCTGTTTGAGTCAGTGAGCGTTCCGATCTTAAGAATCCCTCTTTATCGGCATCTAAAATGGCTACAAGCGATACCTCCGGAAGATCGAGTCCTTCTCTTAAAAGATTTACGCCGACCAAAACATCAAAAACATTGTTTCGAAGGTTTTCCATGATGGCAATTCGATCGAGTGTTTCAACATCGGAATGAATATACTCACAACGGATATTAATGTTTTGCAGATATTTAGTGAGTTCCTCTGCCATTCGTTTTGTGAGTGTGGTGACTAATATTTTCTCTTTTATTTTTATACGATTGTTAATTTCGGCTAATAAATCATCTATTTGATTTAACGATGGGCGTACATCAATGATTGGATCTAATAGGCCAGTAGGTCGAATCACCTGTTCTACCAATACACCTTCGCTTTTTATTAATTCATAGTCGGCAGGTGTGGCACTAACAAATATGACGTTCTTAATAATCGATTCGAATTCATCAAAGGTGAGCGGTCGGTTGTCAAGAGCCGCAGGTAAGCGAAAACCATACTCTACCAAGTTTTGCTTACGCGATTTATCCCCTCCATACATGGCTTTAACTTGCGAAATAGTGACATGACTTTCGTCTATGATCAACATGTAATCGTCTGGGAAATAGTCGAGTAGACAGAAAGGACGACTGCCTTCTGCTCTGCCATCAAAATATCGAGAGTAATTCTCGACGCCAGGACAGTATCCCAATTCGCGTATCATCTCTAAATCATAAGTGGTACGTTCTTCAATGCGCTTTGCTTCCAAGTGCTTCCCAATTTCTTTGAAGTATTCAACTTGTTTCACCATATCTTTTTGGATATTAAATATGGCTTCATGAATTCGTTCTTTTGATGTGATGAATATGTTTGCAGGATATACCTGAGCCATGTCTAGTTGCTCAATCCGTTTTCCTGTGGCAGGATCAAATGTTTCGATGGTTTCTATTTCATCGCCCCAAAAGATGATGCGAAGAGCATGATCGGCATATGCCAGAAATACTTCCACCGTATCGCCTTTAACTCTGAATTGACCTCGATTAAATTCTACTTCGTTACGCGAGTATAAACCATCAAACAATTGACGAAGAAATACATTTCGGGAAATTTTCATTCCCTGATTGATTTTAACTACGCCTGAATGAAAATCCTCGGGATTTCCAATTCCATAAATGCACGATACGGAAGAGACAACGATTACATCGCGCCTGCCACTTAATAGTGCGGATGTTGCACTTAGGCGAAGTTTTTCTATCTCTTGATTTATCGATAAATCCTTTTCAATATAAGTGTCTGAAACAGGTAAATAGGCTTCGGGTTGATAATAGTCGTAGTATGATACAAAGTATTCAACTTTATTATTGGGAAAGAAATTTTTGAATTCGCCATAAAGCTGGGCAGCCAAGGTTTTATTGTGACTAAGCACCAACGTTGGTTTTTGAGTGTTTTGTATGACATTGGCTACAGTAAAGGTTTTACCTGACCCTGTAACCCCTAAAAGGGTTTGAAATCGTGTGTTTTGTAGAATGCCATCCGTTAATTGTTGGATGGCTTGCGGTTGATCACCAGTTGGTGAGAAATCCGATACTATTTGAAAATTCATAGTTAGTAACTTTGCAAATGCAAAGATACAAAAAAGCCTCACGAATGAGGCTTTTGAGTTTTATCGCTTCCGTTTTGGACGGTAATTTGTTCGTTTTGAAGGTTTTATTAAAGTATACTTACGAGTTTTTAAGTAAGCTTTGCGGTTGTATTTAGGCTCGTTTTTCCATCGGTTATCCTTAATTGTGTAGGATATTCCAGCAGTAAACGTATAATAAAAATCATTGCTATCAGTATATATTAGTGAGCCATCCCCGCGTTCATAATACTCGTGTCCATCAACTTGGTCTCCGAAAACATAAGTTGGTAAAGCTTCAGCTCTAAGACTTAAATGGTTGCTAAACCAATAAGAAACACCAGCACCCAATGTGACAATTGGGTGGACAGTACTAAAGTCTCTCCAAACAGTACCGTCAGGATTTCCACTTCCTATACCATACCACTCAGTTCCACTAGCTGATATAATACCTAATTGGCCAACTATATAAGGATTAAACGATCGTTGTTTGTAATAACCAAATGCTAAATCTAAAGGTTTAAATGTTGCACCTATATTAACATCAAAGTATTTGTTCCTGAAATAGGCGTATGGAAGATTTCCTATGTATTGAATTTGAGTCCCTTTCATTTGACCTAACATAAAAGATGTTCGGGCATTTAAGTAGGGTAGCATCTCCCGTTCAGCTGCAACACCAAAAGAATAGGATGTTCGCGAATTGTCAACTAAATCTCCAAAGAAAATATTTACTCCTGCTGTTGGAGCAATTTTAAAACCTTCGAAAATATCAAACGTTTTACGGCGATATTGAGCTTGAACGGTTATGGATGACCATAACAGAACTAGAATTAGAAGGGTTGGATTTATTCTTAATTGCATTTGCAAAATATTACGTCAAAAGTAAATATTACGTGGTTTGATTAAAAATGTTTAAATAAATTAAATCAAATTAATGCAAAGATTGCAAAAGAATTGATTTCATGAAATATTTTTTATCGAAATCAGCAAAAAAAGGATGAATTTATATCATTTAATTGTCGAAATGTGATTTTTTTCGGTTAATTGACTAAGCTAGTTTTATTTTCTCAATAAATATGTTGTTAAATTTAGAATATTTTGTTCATTAAAAAAATCTTTTGATGGAGGTGTATACGCAAATTCGATAGATTTTTGATGGAACTCCTCAATTTTCCCACGAACCATTTTTAATGTGCTATTTAATAGTTTGTTTTCTTCTGTAAATCCTTCGTTTAATAAAACAATTGTAGCAGGAAGCCATCGTTGAGGAAATAGGCTTTGAAATTTGCCACCTGTTTTAAAAGTACTAATATCGTGATTAATGCTCTTTAAAATCGCAAGATACGCATCATTGGGAGTTGCAAAGTGATTGTGTTGTTTTAAGAATTGCGAACATTTTTCTTTATTAACAACCATCAAAGCAGTGGTATAAGGGTTCTGATTATTGTGCAGCATGAGTTGGTCAATCCATTGTGAGTGATCAATCATCGCTTCTTCGATACCTTCAGGACTGTATTTTTCACCATCGGATCCAATGAGTAGGCTTTTGAATCTACCAAGTACGTAAAGGAAGTTGTTTTTGTGTAAATAGCCTAAATCGCCTGTATAAAGCCATCCATTGCGTAAGCTTTGAGCAGTAGCTTCTGCATTTCGCCAATAACCAAGCATCGTGTTTTCGCCACGAATAACAATTTCGCCTTTTTCGCCGAAAGGTAAAGCATTGCCTTCAAGGTCGCATATTTTTATCTCGAGCTGGTTAACAACTTTTCCCGATGATCCAATTATATGATGTTTAGGCGTATTAGCCGAGATAATAGGGGCTGCTTCAGTTAATCCATATCCTTGATACATGGGAATGCCTAGCGCAAAGAAAAATTGTTGCAGTTCGGCATCCAATAAAGCACCACCTCCAATGAAAAATTTTAGATTACCTCCAAATTTTATTCTTATTTTTTTGTAGATGAGCAAATCGAAAAATCGTGTTAGTGGATAGGCTAACCATTTGAGGTTTTGACTTTTTGTTTGACCATTTCCATTGTACCAATAGGATATTTTCAATCCAATTGTAAATAAGTTTTTAGTAAAAGCTCCTTTTGCTTGAATACCCTTTTCTATGTTCTTACGAAAATTTTTTGCTAATGCAGGAACACTCATTAAAACATGTGGTTGAATCTCAATCATGTTTGTTGAGAAGTTTTTCAATGTCTCTAATGGTGTTGAACCCGTTTGTACCGATGCAATGGATGCTCCTTTCGACATGAATGCGTATAACGAAGCGGTATGTGCAAAAGCATGATCCCAGGGCAACACAACCAATGTTCGGTAGTGTGGAGGTATTTTTATGTAGCTAAAAGCCTGTTCGATGTTTGCTGTATAGTTTCGATGCGATAATATAATGCCTTTTGGATCAGCAGTTGTGCCAGACGTATAGGAGATTGTTGCAATTGAATTATTTGTAACTGTTTGTTTGGAGTCGTTTACGCAATCAGGATTGGTTAGTAAATAGTCGTTTCCAATTTTAAGTAATGTGTTAAATGACATCTCATTTGAATCTTCCAAATCATCTAAAAGAAAAATTTTTTCGAGATGGGGGATTTCGTGACGGATTTGTTTAATTTTTTGATATTGGTATTTTGATGCGAAAATATATCTTGATTGAGAGTGATTGATTCGAAATGATAGTTCTTGGTCTGCGTCGAGTTTATTTGATAACGGTACACTTATGGCTCCACAATAAAAAATTGCAAGTTCAGAAATGATCCATTCATTGCGACCTTCGGATAAAAGGCAGATTGTGTCGAGTGGTTTAATGCCTATTGCAATAAGTCCTGCACTTAATGAAATAACTGTTTTATGAACTTCAAGGTAGGTGGTAGCATTGTATTTGCCGTTATCTTTTTGCCAAAGAAATGAGTTGTTGGGAAATTTTAGGACACTGGATTCGAATAGTGAAATAAGTGTTTGCATAAAATGGGGTGATGAATTGTTTCAATTTTTAATGTAGTAAAAATAGTAAAAAAGTTAATTAAACGTTACTACATGGTATTATTGTCATGTAGCATAGTTTTATGAGGTTGTTAAATAATGTCATTCAATCGTGTGTATATTAATTAAAATTGGGTGGGTTTACTCATTTATTTTAACTTTGCGGCAGAATTCAATACTAATCTCTAATTAAACATAAATGTCGATGATCCTGTATTTTAAGGGAACCAAAGGTGTGGTATTTGCCGTAGGGTGTCAAACCACGTTAATTTCTGAAGATATTGCTAAGCTTGAATGGTTGTTCGGAGGAGCGAGTCTGCTAGGGGAGAGTCGATTGGATGGCTTTTTTGTTGGGCCTCGAAAAGAGATGATTACACCATGGAGTACCAATGCGGTTGAGATAACTCAAAACATGGGCGTTTTAGGTGTTGAACGTGTGGAAGAATTTTTTGAAGTGGAAAACGACAAAGCTCAATTCGATCCAATGCTGCAACGCTTGTACGTTAATTTAGAGCAAACTATTTTTACGATTAATAAGCAACCTGATGCCATTATTTATGTTGAAGACATTGCTGCTTATAATGTTAAGGATGGATTAGCATTAAGTCAAGACGAAGTTGAGTATCTTAATCAACTCAGTAAGAATTTAGGACGACCACTTACCGATAGTGAGGTTTTTGGATTTTCGCAAGTGAACTCGGAGCACTGTCGTCATAAAATATTTAATGGCGTATTTATCATTGATGGAGAAGAGAAGCCCAGTACACTTTTT
Source organism: Bacteroidales bacterium (assembly GCA_038212305.1). GTDB lineage: Bacteria > Bacteroidota > Bacteroidia > Bacteroidales > Marinilabiliaceae > JBBQUP01. The sequence goes on along the minus strand of JBBQUP010000016.1, from coordinate 15,769 downwards.
AAGCTGATTAAGAAAACATCTGCTGACAATCACAACTTAATTGTATCAGCATATAGCGATAATGTAGCATTTATTAAAGGACCAGCTGCTATGCAATTTGCACCTGCTAGTCACGATAAACCTGATTATTTTGGACTAAAACCCATTGATACAGTCATTTCGTTAAAGGCAGAAACTCATAATTTTCCTACTACTGTGGAGCCATTTAATGGTGCTGCAACTGGTGCTGGTGGTGAAATTCGCGATCGATTGGCTGGAGGAAAAGGATCATTGCCTCTTGCAGGAACTGCTGTTTATATGACTTCTTACTCTCGATTAGAAAAGGGTCGCGATTGGGAAAATGCAACACCCGAACGTGATTGGCTGTATCAAACACCCGAACAGATATTGATTAAAGCTTCGAACGGAGCCAGTGATTTTGGGAATAAATTTGGTCAACCGTTAATTTGCGGATCGGTGCTGACTTTCGAGCATTTCGAAAATCAAAAGAAATTCGCCTTTGATAAAGTGATTATGCTTGCTGGAGGTGTTGGTTTTGGTAAGTATGAGGACAGTTTAAAAGCGAAACCTTCAATAGGCGACAAAGTTGTGGTGCTTGGTGGTGATAATTACCGAATTGGAATGGGCGGAGGTGCCGTTTCGTCGGTGGCTACTGGGGAATTTGCGAATTCTATTGAGTTGAATGCGGTTCAGCGTTCAAATCCTGAGATGCAAAAACGCACCATGAATGCCATACGTGGCATGGTTGAGGCGGATATAAATCCAATTGTATCTATTCACGATCATGGTGCTGGTGGTCACTTAAACTGCTTGTCGGAGTTGGTTGAGGCTACTGGTGGAACTATTCATTTGGATAAGCTGCCAGTTGGTGATCCAACCTTATCGGCACGCGAAATTGTTGGAAACGAATCGCAAGAGCGCATGGGATTGGTTATTCACGAAAAAGATGTGGCTTTGTTGAATCGGATTTCTGATCGTGAACGTGCTCCCATGTATGTGGTTGGCGAATGTACTGGCGACATGCATTTTAAATTTGAAGATGATAAAGGAAATAAACCCATCGATATTCAACTGCAAGATTTGTTTGGCAATGCGCCAAAAACTATCATGAATGATAAGTCGTTGAATGAAAAATATACTGCTTTAAGCTACCAACCCGACAATATTGAGAAATATTTGAAAGATGTACTTCAGTTAGAATCCGTAGCCTGTAAAGATTGGCTGACAAATAAAGTCGACCGCTCAGTTACCGGAAAAGTAGCCAAACAACAATGTGCTGGTGAGATTCAACTTCCATTAAACAATCTTGGCGTTATGGCCATGGATTATCAAGGAATTATTGGGGTTGCAACATCCATAGGACATGCGCCAGTTGCAGGTATCATCGATGCAGAGGCAGGGTCAATTTTATCCGTTGCTGAGTGTTTGACCAATTTGGTTTGGGCGCCGTTAACTTATGGCTTGAAAGGCGTATCGTTAAGTGCTAACTGGATGTGGCCTGCTAAAAACGAAGGTGAAGATGCCCGTTTATATAGTGCTGTTGAGGCCATGAGTGAGTTTGTTTGTGAATTGGGAATTAATATTCCAACTGGAAAAGATTCATTGTCGATGACTCAGAAATACCCCAATGGCGATAAAGTGTTTTCGCCAGGTACTGTAATTGTTTCATCGGTGGCTGAGGTTTCGGATATTCGAAAAGTGGTTGAGCCAGTTTTAGTTAAAGATATAAACACTACGTTATTACACATCGATTTTTCGTTTGATGCGTTGAAATTGGGAGGAAGTAGTTTTTCTCAAATCATCAACAAATTAGGCGATGAGGTTCCGTGTGTGATGGATGCCGACTATTTTAGCGATGCCTTTGCTGCTGTTCAATCACTCATAAACAAAGGATTGGTATTAGCGGGTCATGATATATCATCGGGAGGAATTTTAACCACCTTGCTTGAAATGTGTTTTGCCAATTCAACTCATGGTTTGAAAATTGACTTTTCGCATTTAGAGGAGGCCGATTTGGTGAAGATTCTTTTTAGCGAAAACCCAGGTATTGTGATTCAGGTTGCCGATAAGGATGCTGTTATTGAAGTGTTGGAGCATTACGATGTGCAATTTGCAGAAATTGGTTCTCCGGTAGAGGCACGCACGCTTACTGTAGTAAAGGATTCGGTTGAAAGAATATTCAACATCGATAATTATCGTGATATTTGGTACCGTACTTCCTATTTATTAGATCAAAAACAGAGTGGTGAGGTTAAAGCAGCCGAGCGCTTTGCCAATTATAAGAATCAAAAATTAAAGTATCAATTTACTGAAGGATTTCAAGGCTCGTTAAGCTCGTTTGGCTTGGATGCTGTTCGTTCATCTCGTTCGGGCGTTAAGGCTGCTATTATCCGCGAAAAAGGGGTAAATGGCGATCGCGAAATGGCTTATTCGATGTATTTAGCTGGTTTTGATGTGAAAGATGTTCACATGACCGATTTAATTGCGGGTCGCGAGACATTAGAAGACATAAGTTTTATCGTATTCGTAGGTGGTTTTTCTAACTCCGATGTGTTAGGATCTGCAAAAGGTTGGGCAGGTGCCTTCTTATACAATCCAAAAGCTAAAGCAGCGTTGGATGCATTTTATGCGCGACCTGATACATTGAGTTTGGGCATTTGTAACGGTTGTCAGTTAATGGTTGAGCTGGGATTGGTTTATCCTCAGGATGAGCAAAAACCAAAAATGCTTCACAACGAGTCTCATAAGTTGGAATCGATATTTTTGACAATGGATATTAAGTTAAATCACTCAGTGATGCTTAGCAGTTTGGCTGGCACTAAATTAGGTGTTTGGGTTACACATGGCGAAGGAAAATTTAGTTTCCCTTTTGCAGAAGAGAATTATCATATTGCAGGAAAGTACAGTTATCAGGGTTATCCTGCTAATCCAAATGGCAGTGACTATCAAACAGCAGCCATTTGTTCACACGATGGCCGTCATTTAGCCATGATGCCTCACTTAGAACGTTCTATCTTTCCATGGCAATGGCCGTATTATGAGGCTTCACGCAAGCAAGATGAAGTAACACCTTGGTTAGAAGCTTTTGTGAATGCTAAAAAATGGATAGAAGAGCAACGATAGCTTTCCGTTTTCAACTTTTTTAAATATCATTTTTGCTAAGTAGGGTCTGCTGAAAAACTATTATTTCATTCTATTATAATTAATTAACTTGATTTTTATAGATGCCAAATGCAAGGGAAAAGAGAAAATATTACATAATCCCTTGACGTATTAAATTTTAAATTCCCCGTCAGGGGATAAATATCAATAGAGAATTAATGCTGCGATAATTTGTTCCCCGTAGGGGATTAACCTAAATGCATGAATGTTAATGCTCTACGGGCAAAATAATCAATCGCACATGATTCTTTATTGATATTAATTCCGTACGGGAAAATTAGAAAATAAAGCTGCTTAAGTTTTTCAGCAGATCCTAAGTAGTCAAGGAATTCGAGAAAAAATAGGCTTAAACGAACTTCTCCGTTTGCATTTTGTATTTGTCAGTTGATATTTCTATTTATTCAGTTCGCTGATCAAATAGAGCGGTTGATATATTACAAGTTGCAGTTCTTTATTTTAATCTATCAGTTCGATGTATTTAAACCGCAGTTGTCATATTCACAACCGCAGTTTAAATATTAGTAAAGCGAGTAGCCTATTCAAAGAACATAAGCTATTATTGATAAATTTGAGGTTAGTATTTATGTTTATCCCAAAGATTCTTTAAATAATAGCTTTCATATTTAAAAAATTATCTAATTTTGTTTCGGGAATATGCGAAATGAATTTTAAATGGAAATGAAAGAAAAGTATTATACAGATAATCAGGAAAAAATTTCTCTATATGGAAAAGCACTCTCTAATCCAGTTCGTGTTTTTATACTTGATTTCTTGGCGAATAATCTCGACAAGTGTTGTTATAGTGGTGATATGGTTGATGAATTGCCCATTGCTCGTTCTACCTTATCGGAACATTTGAAAGAATTAAAAAGAGCTGGACTGATTCAAGGCGAAATTAATCCGCCGTATATAAAGTATTGTATTAACCGTGAAAACTGGGACGAAGCAAAGCTCATTTTCGCAAATTTTTTTAAACGATAACAATAATTTGCTAATGGGGCAATGTGCTAATGTGTTAATTTTATTGCATGGCGTAGAGTTTCATTAGCACATTGCCCCATTATTCAATTATCTCATTATTAAGTTAATTAAAATGGAAATTATAATTTTAGGCACTGGATGTGCAAAGTGTAAAACACTCGAAAAGCTTACCCGTGAAGTGGTGGCACAAAACAGTATTGATGCAACAATTACCAAGGTTGAGGACATTGTTGACATTATGAAATACAATGTGATGGCAACCCCTGCACTTGTAGTAAATGGACAAGTTGAAATTAAGGGGCGTGTGCCTTCGGCGGGCGAAATTAAACAAATTCTAATGAAATCAATTTGCTAATTTGCTAATGTGCTAATGAAACTTTACGCTATGTAATAAAATTTGCAAATTATCCCATTATCCCAACAAACCTTTATAAATTAAATATTTATGAAACAAATAATAATGTTCAGTTTTGCCTTGGTAATGATGTTGGGCAGTTTTTCGTGCAACGCACAGGACAGTAATAAACAAATTACCAAACAATTAGGTGAAAGTAAAGTTGAAGTGTACTATTTTTATTTTTCTCGTAGGTGCAATACCTGTGTTTCGGTTGAAGAAAACGCTAAAAAAGCGGTTGAAGCATTGTATGCCGATAAAATAAAAACTGGCGAATATTCATTTAAAGCTATCAACCTTGATGATGCAAGTAGTAAAACAATTGCCGAAAAACTAGGCGTTGGTGGTCAAACTCTTTTAGTTGTGTATGGCGACAAAAAGATTGATATTACTGACAAGGGTTTTATGAATTTCCAAGACCTTGAGAAAATGAAAGCAGAAATAAAAAAAGCTGTAGATAATTTGCTAATTGATTAATTTGCTAATGGGGCAGTGTGTAATGAATCTTTACGCCATGTAATGAAATTAGCACATTAGCACATTATCCCATTATCCCATTGAATAATTAGATTTTATGGAAATTTTAAGAAGTATTCTCGAAAATACGCAATACTCGTTTGTTACGGCATTAATTCTGGGGTTGATGACTGCTATCAGTCCCTGCCCATTGGCAACAAACATTTCGGCAATTGGATTTATTAGTCGTGATATAGAGAACCGCAAGCGAGTGTTTGTAAATGGACTTGTTTATACTCTTGGACGTGCCATAAGTTATACAGTTTTAGCTTTGTTGATTTATTTTGGTGCCAGCAAAATGAATGTGTCTATGTTGTTTCAAGGTTGGGGCGAAAAGTTACTTGGACCATTGCTAATTATAATTGGGTTGTTTATGCTCGATGTGATTAAAATAAAGTTTCCTGGTTTATCGGGTTTAACCGATAAAATTGGCGAAAAGGGTAAAGGTAGCTACTGGAGTACGCTTTTATTGGGAATGGTTTTCGCCCTTGCATTTTGTCCGTACAGCGGTGTGATTTATTTTGCAATGCTAATTCCTATTACCATTGCAAGTGCAAGCGGCTTGTATCTGCCTGTAATATTTGCTATTGCTACGGGTTTACCTGTAATAATATTTGCTTGGTTACTGGCTTTTGCTGTTGGAAATGTGGGCAAACTGTACAATCATATTAAAGCTTTTGAAATATGGTTTAGGCGTGTAATTGCTGTACTATTTATTGGTACTGGGTTATACTATATAGCTCTATTTTTCTAATGTGCTAATGGGGCAATGTGCTAATTTGCTAATTTTATTGCATAACATAAAGTTTCATTAGCAAATTAGCACATTAAATAATTAGCAAATTTATCATTATGAATTTTCAAATTTTCAAATCAAAACAGCTTCAAATTGTATTAATTCTGTTGCCTCTTTGGTATATGATTTACCATTACTTGCAACCTTTAACCGATTGGTTTATTGATACCGTTTTAGGACTTGAAAAAGGTGCACATCTAACAGAAGCATTACGGTTTTTTATTTTCGAAATGCCAAAAGTAATGATGTTGCTTGGGCTAATCATATTTTTTGTAGGTATCATTCGTTCGTATTTCTCAGCCGAACGCACCCGAAAGATGCTCGAAGGAAAATCGACTTTTATGGGCAATGTACTGGCTTCGTTACTGGGTATTGTTACTCCATTTTGCTCGTGTTCGGCAATTCCTTTGTTTTTAGGTTTTGTCGAATCGGGTGTTCCTTTGGGTGTTACCTTTTCGTTTCTGATTGCAGCACCTATGATTAACGAGGTAGCTATAATCCTGTTGTTTGGTTTATTTGGTTGGAAAGTAGCACTAATCTACATCGTAACTGGATTAGCCATTGCCATCGTTTCGGGTTGGGTAATTGGAGTGCTAAAACGGGAACACTGGGTGCAAGATTGGGTTTACAAAACTCAGTTGAGCAATGCGAACAACGAGGAAGAAAAACAATCGCTTTCGGATAGAATGCGTTTTGGCTACGATGCCATTAAAGAAATTGTTGGCAAAGTGTGGGTTTATGTCGCACTGGGTATTGCAGTTGGTGCGGGGGCACATGGATATGTTCCGCAAGACTACATGGTTGCACTTATGGGTAAATCGGCTTGGTATAGTGTTCCATTGTCTGTTTTAATTGGTGTTCCGTTATATTCAAATGCTGCGGGTATTGTTCCTATTGTATCGGTATTAATCGATAAAGGGGCTGCACTTGGTACTTCGTTGGCTTTTATGATGTCGGTTATTGCGTTGTCGTTGCCCGAAATGATTATTCTTAAAAAAGTATTGAAAACTCCTTTGATATTAACCTTTATAGGTATTGTAGCAACAGGAATAATGATAGTAGGTTTTTTATTCAATTTTATATTTTAAAACTCCCAATGGCACATTGTATTTAAAAGTGGCTATTTTTCAATCTTTATTCTAACTATTTTTCAATGTGTCAGCGTAGGATTAATTGCTTAAATATATACCACTTAACATACATGATAAATAATCAAATGGCTTTTGCAAAACGAACCACCCACTTAAATCAACATAGAGCCTTAAAAGTTTAACATTAAATTAATACAAAGTAGCCTTTTTTTGCAAAGCTATGTCGTAATTTTACGTTATAAAAATAATTGAATGTCAAAACAAGAAACTTTTAATGATAATTTATTGGAACTATCCAAGTTTGCAAAAGCAATTGCACACCCAGCAAGATTAGCTATTCTACAATATTTATCAGAATCAAAAACATGCATATCAGGTGATATTTCCGACTTTTTACCATTAAGCCGAAGTACCGTTTTTCAGCATTTGAATGAATTGAAAGCATTGGGTTTGATACATGGCGAAATTGATGGTTTAAAAGTTAATTATTGCTTGTGTGGTTCAATTATAGAAAAATATAAAACAATGTTTGATACTTTTTTTGACAACATTGAAATAGCAGAAATAAATTGTAATAGCAGTTTTAAATAAGAAGATATGAAAGTTTTAATTTTATGTACAGGTAATAGTTGCCGCAGCCAAATGGCTCACGGATTTTTACGAAGTTTTGATAAAAATATTTCCGTTAGTTCGGCTGGAACTGAGGCATCAGGCAAACTCAATGAAAAAGCTGTTTTAGCGATGAAAGAAGCGGGTATAGATATTAATCATCATACTTCCGATTCGGTTGAAAAATATCTTGGTGAAGAGTGGGACTACGTAATCACTGTTTGCGGAGGTGCAAACGAAAACTGCCCGGCATTTATTGGCAAAGTAAAACACCGTTTGCATATTGGGTTCGATGACCCATCGCATGCAACGGGTACCGATGAATTTATTTGGAGCGAATTTATTAGGGTTCGTGTCGAAATAAAAACTGGGTTCTATAAATTTTATCAAGAGAATTTGTCAATGTGCTAATGAGATAATGTGCTAATGAGATAATGTGCTAATGTGTCAATGTGCTAATGTGCTAATGTGTCAATGTGCTAATGTGCTAATGAAAATAAACAATTAGCACATTAGCACATTGATTAATTAGCACATTAGCATATTAAATCATTAAAAAATTAAAAATATGCCATCGCAAAAACGTTTGAAATTCTTAGACCGTTATTTAACCCTTTGGATATTTATGGCAATGTTCATAGGGATTTTTGCGGGTTGGCTTAGCCCAAATGTTGCCAATTTTTGGAATAGTATGTCTTCGGGATCAACAAATATTCCTATTGCAATAGGTCTTATTGTAATGATGTTTCCGCCTTTGGCAAAGGTTAAGTATGAAGAATTGGGCGATGTGTTCCGCAATACAAAAATCCTTGTTTTATCGTTGGTGCAAAACTGGATTATTGGACCGGTATTAATGTTTTTATTGGCAATTGTATTTTTGCAATTCAATATCGACTATATGTATGGCTTAATCCTTATCGGGCTTGCACGTTGTATCGCAATGGTGATTGTTTGGAATGATTTAGCCAAAGGCGATACAGAATATGCAGCCGGATTGGTAGCATTCAATTCAATATTTCAGGTATTACTTTTCTCTGTTTATGCCTATGTATTTATTGCCGTACTTCCGGAGTGGTTTGGTTTACCGGTGAATGACAGTGTTTCACAAATTACCATCGGACAAATAGCAAAAAGCGTATTTATATATCTTGGAATCCCTTTTATTGCAGGCTTTTTAACTCGTTTTGTTTTAATAAGGGTGAAAAATAAAGCATGGTACGAAACCAAATTCGCACCTAAAATTAGCCCATTAACTTTAATTGCATTGCTATTCACTATTGTTGTAATGTTTTCTCTCAAAGGCGAATATATTGTTCAGTTACCTTTGGATGTTGTCAAAATATCAATACCGTTGGTTATTTACTTCGTTGTCATGTTTGCAGTCTCGTTTTTTATGAGCAAGAAAATGGGCGCAACCTACGAACAATCTACCACCTTATCATTTACCGCTGCAAGCAACAATTTCGAACTTGCAATTGCGGTATCAATCGCAGTTTTCGGAATTAATTCGGGAGAAGCATTTGTTGCAGTAATCGGTCCATTAGTTGAAGTTCCTGTTATGTTGGCTTTAGTCAATGTAGCTCTACGGTTTAAGAAGAACTACAATCGAAGCTGAGTGCGTGGGCAAAATTGCAGCTCTTTTGCAAGCCTTTACTATTAGCGATGGCTTGTGTGGGCTTGCAAATGTGCTGCAATGTGCTGCAATGTGCTGTGGATTATCGAGTTGCATGAATGCTAACGATAGAGTTTAGAAATTAATGTGAAATGAAAACTGAGGTCGTTGAGCCATCTCTACCGGCATAAAACCATATTCGCAAGGGATATAGTAATTCCCATTGGCATAATAATATCGGTTTCCTTCAATGATAAGTGTTTGATATCGATAGGGTAATTGTGCAATCATGCCCATTGGCGCATTTACTGCAAGGTAGCCATAGCTTGGTACAAACTCATAAAAAGTGTTGTGGCAATGGTAGTAGGTGCGTCCGCCATGGTTAAAAGTAATGTATTTAGGCGATGGCAATTCATGCCGAAACATATGGTGATTGTTTGGACGGTATTTTGGTTGATGTTTGTAATGCCTGTTGTTATTGTTGTTATGCGAATACGATTTTTCCTTTGAGTAATACCAGTTCTTGTCGTTGTTATGCATTGTGTGATTTCTATCGTCGGACTTACGATCGTATTTGTCGTTATTAGACGATTTTGGGTTGTTTTTTACTTCCGATTTTTGTGAGTAATTCGGGTTTCGATAGCTGTTATTTGAGTTGCCTCTTTCGGTTCTTGACGGCTCATTGCTTCGGCGATCCGATCGTTTTGTTTGAGATACAACGGGTAATGAAATAGCCAATATTATTAGAATGAGATTAAGCTTTGAGAAAAATGATGATCTGGTTGCCAATTGAATTGGGTTTGAAACGGATTGAACTGTATTGAGTGAACGTTCTTCCGCAAAATGAGGTGTTAAATTTGCACGTTTCATGGCTTCGAAAGTTGTCTCAAGCTCTACTTTTATTGCAAATGCTTTAATTAATAGTCTTGAGCGATTAATACTATGCAAGTCTGTTTACTAGTGAGGTTGCTTTTAGTTTTGCTTAGCTTTGATTGATCTGTTAATAAATTACTTTGTAACACCGGTTTGATTGACGTATTGCAAAGTTTGTGCCATAAATATTGTCAAGGACAAATGGATAATTTAGATTGAAAATCAGCATTGGTAAGTTTTAGAAATTTGCATTACTTTTAGAAATGTAAATGCTGTTTTTTTTAAGCTAATTTTTAAAATAGAATAACATGAAACTACTTGAGAAAATATTAGTCCCAGTCGATATCAATACCGATAATAAAGAACACTTAAGTATAGCCATTGAACTTGCGCGATCTTTTGATTCAGAGATTATTATTGTTTATGTTCTGCCTGATGAGGTTCTGCATAACGACATTAAGGAGATTGTACTTCGCGCCATTTCAGATGCTTTGAACAAAATCAAAGAGACTTTTAAAGAAGAGGGAATAATGGTCCGGGAGCCCTTAATCGAATATGGCAAACCAGTCGAAAAAATTCTCCAAATAGCACTTAAGGAGAATGCAAATCTTATTCTTGCAGGTTCAGGCAGTAAAAGTTTAAAAGATAAATTTCAATTGGGTATCACAGCTGAAAAGCTAATACAGATGTCGGATAAACCGGTTTGGATTGTAAAATCGAATGAAGAGTCAAAACTAACGAATATTTTATGCCCAATTGATTTTTCAGAACCCTCTAAACGAGCACTTAAAAATGCTATTCTATTGGCGAAAAAATTCAAAGCAAACATAAGGATTTTAGCTGTTTATGAGCCATATACTAATACTTCGCCGAGATTAAAAATAGATATTGCAAATGAAAATGCCATTTTATTAAAGAATTTTGAAGAAAAAATCTCATTGTTTGTAAAAGAATTCGATTTAAACGGCTTAAACAGCATTATTGATATTCAAGCTGGTTCAGTTCATGAACGAATACTCCATACAATTAAAGAGTTTGGTCATGATTTATTGGTTATTGGCACAAATGGACGCTCGGGAATAAACAGATTTATTGTGGGAAGCATCACCGAGAAAGTTACCCGTGAAATGCCTTGTTCTTTTGTTACCACAAAGACTCAAGATATTATTCAATTAAAATTTGATGACGAGATTAAGGAAATTGAAATTCATTTTAAAAATGCCAATAAATTAGTTGAAAGTGGATTTAATGAAGAAGCAATAAATCAGTTTCTTATTTGCTTGCAAATTAACGATATGCATATTCCATCCATGTATAAACTTGCAGAATTATATGAAAAAAATGGTGACAGTCCAAAGGCTAAGTATTATGATGATATGGCCGAGGAATTGCTAGCAAGGCTTTGGGATAAAAAAATTGAACAAGAAATAAGAAAACATTACAAATCATACAAATAGAATTTTTAAATCGCTGTTTTAATTTTAATTCATGAATACATTTGACAAGGTTATTAAAATAATCGAAAGGTTTATAATTATAACTCTGGTAGTTATGATGGCCATTGTGCTCGTTATTGCTTCTGTTGAAGTTGGGATAACTATAATTAGCAAGTTTTCAAATCCTTTTGATACAAATGGGGTTGTAATTGATATTGATGGTTTATTAGAGGTTTTTGGGTTCTTTTTAACTGTTTTAATTGGATTTGAATTATTTGAAACAGTAAGATTGTATTTGAAGGAAAATGTGTTTCATGGAGAAGTTATCCTGCTTGTCAGTCTAATTGCTGTTGCCCGTAAAGTAATACTCCTTGATTATACATCAGAAGATCCTTTAACTCTTTTTGCCATGGCAGCACTAATTGTTGCTATTTCAATTGGTTATTATTTAATTAAGAAGACCAGTGTAATTAAAAAAAGTAAAATTATTACCCCTAGTAATCCAGTAGAATAACGCCAATACTAACACGCTATTTTGCCATCCACTGCCTGTCCATTCAAGTAATGCCATCAGCAGATACACTTAAGTGTGAGAGCAAATCTTCGATGGTGCGCAATGAGGTGAGCGAGCCATTGGGATGCGAAACATGATAGATGCCATGGGTTTCGTTGCTGACTTCTATTTCCATGAATTCGCCCTTGTCGGGTGTTGGTTGATACCCGCTGCGCTTGAGAGCACGTTGAACCCATTTGAACTCTAATCCATTACCAATTAATCGTATGGTTTTTAAGTTAGTGAGATGTTCGCTGAAGGCGCCAGTTTGGTTATCGAATAATATTCCATCTTTGTCGAAGAAATTTTTAAACTTATTCGATAAAATTAAATCTTCGGGGATGCCTGTTATAAGTGTTTGTTCGCGTGCTAAAAGCCATAGCCTATCTGCCGATCTAAGGGCCAAATCTAAATCGTGAGTCGATAATAAAATGGCTTTATTTTTTTCGATAGAGAGTTTTTTCAATAAGCGCATTAACTCAATTCGACTGGAAATGTCTAAAAAAGCAGTGGGCTCATCTAAAATAATAATGGGTGTGTCTTGTGACAAAGCCTTGGCAATAAAGCCTTTTTGTTGTTCGCCATCGCTTAGCTGGTTTAACGACCTGTTTTTTAAATGTGTTATTCCGCAGTCGTTAATTGCTTGAGCTACTTTTTCATGATCCAGCGTTGATAGTCGTCCGAAAAAGCCTGTGTGAGGTGAGCGTCCTAATGCTACCAAATCATAAACAGTCATATCGGTTAAATTCAACCGTTCGGTAAAAACAATGCTGATAAGCTTTGCAATTCGTTGAATGGATAAGGACTGGATGGGTAAGTGGTTGAGTTTTATGGTGCCGCAAATTGGTTTTATTAATCCTGCTAGGGTTTTTATGAGCGTTGTTTTCCCAGCCCCATTTGGACCCAACAAACAAATAAATTCACCTCGGGCAATTTGCAAGTTGATATTTTGATGTAGGTATTTCTCAGTGCCTAATTCGCCACTGTAACCAATGGTTAATTCATTGGTTTGGAGCACTATTGTGGATGTATTAGAAACGCTTTTCATTTTTTTTGCTTAATAAAACCCATATTACCACGGGTGCGCCAATAAACGAAGTGACAGAATTAATTGGCAATGTGCCATCGAAACCAGGCATCTTGGCAATTAAATTGCAAATCAAAGCCAACGATGCGCCTCCAAAAATAACCGATGGAATGAGTATGGCATGATTGGAGGTTTTAACCACTCCTTTTACCAAGTGCGGCACCGCTAGTCCAATAAACGCAATGGGGCCGCAAAAGGCAGTGATAACAGCGGCTAGTAATCCCGTTACTAATAGTATGATTAATCGGATGGACTTCAGGTTTAGCCCTAAGTTGGTACTGTATTGAGTTCCCAAGAGTAAGATGTTCAATGGCTTGATTAACAAGAGTGATATTCCCAAAGCAATGGTAACGATGGGAGCCATAAATGATAATTCGCCGCTTGATGTATTAGAAAATGAGCCCATTCCCCACATGACGTAGACGTAAATATCCTCTTTTTGACTAAAAAATTTTAGCAAATCAATGCAAGCGCCTGCTGCGTAGGATATCATCAAACCGATGATAAGAAGTACCGCATTGTTTTGTATTCGGAATGAGAGGTTTAAAACAATTAATAGTACAACAAAGGCACCTAAAAATGATGATAATGTGATGGTTAGGTTGCCAATGACTCCCGGTAAATCATGGAGCGCATTGCCCAAGAATCCCGACAACATGAGCGTAATGGCTACTCCCAAGCCCGCACCAGCGCTTATCCCTAATATAGATGGATCAGCCAACGGATTTCGGAAAAGTGTTTGAAGCAGTAATCCACTCACAGCTAATCCTGCACCTGCTAAAATTGCTGTTAATGCTTGAGGCAATCGACTCTTTAGTAAGATTAAAGCAGTCGGATCTTGCGAATTGACGGTTTGTGAAAGTGAGTGGATTAGTTGATCGATAGGTATGTAAACGGAGCCGATGATTAAATTTAACACAAACAATATCACCGTTAATGACACCAGAAATGTGGCATAAACCATTGGTTTTTTCCATCCATTATTTGATATTATTTGACTATTGATTGTCATCACATTAAAAATTTTCCTTAACTGACTTATTATTCTTTTATATGATGGAAAAATCGTGGCTGATAATGGGGTAGCACATCAGGATGAAAAGCATGTATGAAATCGGCTAAAATAACATCGGGCATTTGTTCCCCCTCCTCAAAAAAAAGCGAATTCGCCGCGTTTGTAGCTACTATTTTTTTGTTCTTGAAGGCCTTGAATAATTGATAATGCTCGTCAAGTTCTGCAATTGAAGCATAGGTAATATCTGTTGGTATATTTAATAGCATCACCCAAAAATCGGAATTTGAGTTTTTATGAAAAACAGTTTCAAAATCAAGGTTCAATGTCCCAGTTCCTTGGGTATTGGCGTACATATAATTAGCTCCTGCATCTTTAAAAAAACAAGCCATGTAATTCTTTCCTTGCGATGCATTCCAAATGCCTTGATAGAGATGTCCTGTAAACAAAGTGGGTTTGTACGTTATGTTTGCAACTAATTTTTTTAGGTTTTGGTAACGGCTAACAACCGAATCGAAGTTAACGGCTGCCGCTTGCTCTCGGTTGAAAAGCGAGGCCATGGCAATAATCCATTCAGCTCGCCCTAGCGGTGTGGATTCTAAATAGCTGGCATGTGCAACAACTGCAATTCCGACTTGATTGATGGTTTGATAGGATATATCGGCGAAGGGCGACACCATAACTAACCCAGGATTTAGCGCAAAAATCACCTCTTTATCGGGTATCATAGCCATACCAACATTCCGCATGGTTCCTGCGGTTATTCGTGCTTGAATTAAGCTATCCGAAATATATTGAGGTTCAGCAACGCCCAACAACAAGTCTTTAACTCCAATTAAAGTTGCTGGACTAATTTGTGTACTCGAAAGGGCTATCCAACTATGATTATTCAAGAATATACGATTCTTGCATTCAATGGTGTTGATGTCAAAAGTCGAATCGGTTTGAATGCAGATGCGTTGATTTTGATTAATTGTATCGAATGGCAGCGTAATGGTTAATAGCTTGTAGCCTCGATAATAATCGATTTTAAAACGCTTGGCGAATTTTGGAATAAACGTAGAATCAGGTTTAACCTGATTTGAATTACCCGAACTATTTGAGCCTGTTTGATGACAAGCAAAAAGCAATGGAACAAGCAGTAAAATCAATAATCGTATCATACTTTTTCTCCCGAAAGTTGATGGTTAATGGTTTGCTTTCAGGCTGGTTTTCTGGCTTTCCTGAATTAAAACGCCTTCCCGATTTCTCAGTGGCTAGTGTTTTAATTGTTTGTTCAGGATTTACAGCTGCGGGTACAGCTCCGCTTTTTCAACGGATTCCCAATTATGGATTCATTCCCACCTTATTGCAATACGAAAGTAGTACTTTTTTGTGGATATTAATGATCGTTTTTTTTTGAGGGATTTATAGAGATGGTTTTTTTCTACTGTTTAATTTGATGAATGATTCGAAAACTAAACAATATAATGTTAACTTTCTATTGTTATGTATTTGGTAAGGATTTGGTTATTTCTTTTTTTGAGGTGCTATGAAATTTTTTATATCTTTGAGGTCTATGGGACAAAAGCGAAAAACACGTCCGTCCTCGGACACATTATTAGAAACCGTATCTCGGATATTGGTTCCAGATTACATACTATTAAA
>JBBQUP010000015.1:0-46470 GCA_038212305.1 Bacteroidales bacterium | reverse complement strand
TTATTGGCCACAATTAATTCATCGGCTCGTTTTGCTTTCTCTTTATACTGAAAAGCAAGCTCTTTGTTGGCAATAACCAATTCATCCGCAAGTTTTTCTTTTTCATTGTCTTGAATGATTATTTCTTTATCAGCAACAATTAACTTGGTAATGTCTCTATCTAAGGATGCCAAACCAATTACATTCTCCATCTCATCTTTGATGGGCACAATCGATAATGAAACATTAATTAGCTCTCCATTTTTTCTTACCCTTTGAGATTTGAAAAGAGGAACATTCTTTCCAGTATTGATATTTTGCAATAATGCGTCAAGTTCGCAATGTAGATGAGTTGGTACAAGCACGTTTATATGTTTCCCAACTATCTCTTTTTGTTTATAGCCATATATTTTTTCAGCCCCACTATTCCATGAAGTGATAATACCTTCGAGCGTGATAGCTTTAATTGCCAAGTCCGATGAATTAATGATGAGCGATGAAAGGAAACCTTGCTTTTCAAATTCAATAAGCTTATCAAAGTCAGTTTTTTGTTGAATTTCGTTTGCCAACATTTAGTTATGTTATTGATTTTATTTCCCCAATATCTACAATCGAACCTCTCGTTTTATCTTTAAGTAGTTTAAAGTGAGATGGTGAAAGTCCGGCATTCTTTTTAAACTGATTCGACAAATGAGCTACGCTGCTATAATTGAGCTTGTATGCAATTTCGGTGAGACTTAACTCGTCGTAAACAAGCAATTCTTTTACCCTCTCTATTTTGTGAGAAATGTAAAAATTCTCAATGGTTGAGCCCTGAACTTCAGAAAAAAGGTTCGCAAGGTAAGTATAGTCGTGATTAAGCTTAGTACTTATATGATCCGATAAATTGACTTTCAAAGCCTCCTCCGAATTATAAACCACCTCAACAATTATATTTTTAATTTTCTCTATGAGCATGCTTTTTTTATCGTCCATTAATTCAAGTCCTGAGACCATTAATGCACTGTTGAGTTCTACTCTTTGATCATCAGAAATCGTTTCCATGATGTCAATTTCACCCAAATCAACCACCACAAAATGCAGCCCCATTTTTTTCAGTTCCTCTTTCACTACCATTTTGCAGCGAACACAAACCATATTCTTAATGTATAGTTTCAAATTACATGTATTAGTGAAATTTATACCGTGAAGCATCAAACAAACTCTAAACACTCCTCAATTGTTAGGGTTCATATATTTTAGTTGAATTCAGAAACTAGTTTTCGATTGTGCCATGTTTAGTTTAAATAACACAAGGGAAAATCAAGGAGGGAATTGTCATTTTTTTTAAAAGCTCATTCAATTAAAAAAACTTGAATTATGTAAATGTACGATTAAATAAACGCTAAATGACTTAGTGCCAATTTATATTTCATTGGTGACTTTTTACGTCGCGACGAAATCGTGCGGTAACCTTGGAGTTCTGAAATTGCAAATGTGTGAATGATGTAATCTAAACCAAAAATTATATAACACTATTCATCATTTATCCACCGACCTTTGAGGAAGTTATTCAATTACAATCAGATATAAAGAAATGAATACCGCAGAACCTGACAGAAACTGGGAAGAGCAGAAAGCTAAACTGAAAAATAAATTCGCCATTTTATTAAACAACGATTTGATTTTTGCTGATGGTAAGAAAGATGAAATAGTTGAAAAACTTCAAGCTAAACTGGGGAAATCAAAAGAAGAATTAGATAGTATTATTGAAAATATTTAATCACGCTATTACACTTAAACCTCAATAATTAAGTGATTTAAACAGCTTCAAACCCCTCCTGAAGCAAACCATTTAATACCTAAACTCACAAAATAATACCGAATATCATGAGTAATTTACCGTACATTATTGCCATTATTTTAATTATTGCTTGGGCTGCTGGATTTTTCGCATTCAATGCAACCAGTATAATACACATTCTGTTGGTTATTTCAATCATCTCTATTTTACTACGATTGATCAGAGGGAGTATTAGCCGTTATTGATATGACCCTTATCAACTTAGATGAATAACAGTTTTCGTAAATGTGTGAATGATGTAACTTTATTCAAGAGTTGTGTAATAATTCAGACTCTCTTTCAACCTACCTTTGTATAATAATTCTTTACAATAAAATCAAACTAATTACATCACAATGAAAAAGTTAAGTATAATTTTTTTAATATCTGTTGCAACACTTTTTACAGCTAATGCGCAAAGTCCTCTAGCCCGAGGCGGTAAGCAATTAAATGCGGGCGTTGGATTTTCAGGTTGGGGAGTTCCTCTATATCTTGGAATGGATTTTGGAGCGCTTCAAAATTTAACATTAGGGTTCGAAGGTTCTATTAGATCCTACGACCAACATGTGCATGACAGAAATTATAACAGTTCTATCATTGGAATTTCAGCAAATGGTAATTATCACTTCAATGCGTTGATGAGCATACCCAGTAATTGGGATTTTTATGCTGGTTTAAACCTTGGTTTCTATTTCTGGTCTTCTCCTTCCGATTATCCATACAAGGATTCTTCGGGACTTGGCTTAAATGCTCAAATTGGCGGAAGGTATTTCTTTACTAACCGATTTGGTCTTAACCTTGAGTTTGGCGGAGGAAATGCATTCTCAGGCGGTAAGTTTGGTATTACTTACATCCTGTAATTCCTATTTTAAAGAGGAAACAAAGTCTGTACTCACCTCAATTTCATATTGGGGGGAGTTTTTTTGTTCTAACAACATATAGTACCAAATAGCTGTACATTTTTATTTAAACTACAGTTTCACTTAAGCCATCAAGAATGGTTTTATCGCTGCTCTCCTCGTGGGATGCATAAAACCATCGTGTAAGAATCAACGATAAGGCGTGTTTTAACCCTTCATTTATAGGCCACATTTGTTTCGATAAATCAGGATTGAGCTCTCGGAGTTCAGACGCAAACTCTTTTACAATAGGCAATTCCAACGCTAAATCAGTTAACATCTGCTCTCGACCAACATATCTGTCTTTCAACGGGCGGCATAACAATACTTTGCGTTGGCCGTCTTTCGCAAAAATGCTTCCACCAGCAAACAACCGACAAATAAGTGGGCGCGTTTTATGCATGGTGCAATGGCCATGCTTGCCATCTAACGTTACACGGTGATAGGCAATGCAAACCGACTGTTCGGTATCCATCAACTCGAGTTGGTCATAAACCTCATCAGCTCTATTCAATCTAAAAAGCTCAATAGCCATGGGAACCATCTCAAAAACAGAGACTTCAATTTTTTGCGATGGGGTGTGGCAACAAGCTCCACACTTGGCAATACAACCATAATCATGCTTTTTCGAGAGCGATTTCATGAGCTCATCGTATTGCGAATAGGCATCGATCAACAGAGCCGTTCCGTCGATATTTAAATTGCTAATAAACTGCTCTTTATCCATGGTTGATGTCTGTTTTAGACAACACAAATGTATGTGATTTATCGTTGCAAAACTTAAATGTATCTGGTTTCAGAAAAATAAAGATACTGATTCGAATATCAAGTAATTGCAATTGCGAGTTGGCATCAATACAAAGAAATTAAAACTGACAGAAAAAATAATTCCTCTATGAGAATATTTTTTCTATTTTTGTACTAATAAAATTCAAAATCATGGCATACAGTGCAATAGATATAGCAAATAAAATCCTTGCAAAATCTTCAAACTCTGAAGTAGATGGATTGATTTGCAATATGAAACTTCAGAAAATGCTATATTATATGCAAGGTTTTCATTTAGCATTTTTTGAAACGCCTCTTTTCAATGAAGAAATTGAGGCTTGGATGTATGGACCTGTCGTACCACCCGTTTATGAGGTTTTTAAGTCGAATAGAAACTCAGGCATTCCCTTTAACGAAGAACCTCTAAAACTTTCAAAAGAAGAGGAAGCATTATTTAGTGAGGTTTATCGAGTTTACGGAGCCTATTCTGCAATTGGCTTAATGAATCTCACACATTCCGAAACGCCATGGAAATCTGGTTCGACTGGAGTAGGTAGCATTATCAAAAAGGATGTAATGCAAGAATACTTCAAAAAACGGATTAAATGAGTCCAAAGAAAAAGAGCAAGCAATTTAAGATTAAAAATGTCCTACCAAAAGTTTCTATTGAAAAATCCAGAGTTTTAGATGAAGATTATCCTATATTTTGCTTCAAATACTTGAGTGACGTATCAATTAAAGATTATAAGAAATCTGATTTTTTTATTGAATTTTTATTGCGTTAAAAAAAACTATCCGAGCTAGGTTGGAAAGAAATTAGAACTTCTCATAGACATAGTTATGGAATGGAGAAAATTCCAATAGACAAAATCCATCCACAACTACCACATTGTATTACACCTGAAGTAAAACACCTTCATGCATTTAGAGCAACTGGAAATAACCTTCCTTTTGTAGGACTTGAAATGCAAAAAGTATTCAGAGTATTCTTTATTGAAACTAACTTCGGAGATATTTATAATCACTAAAGTACTGTTGCCTTTACGTGGATGAAAAATCGCCGCAACCAATGGTTCTTTAGTGGCTGTAGCACGCTTCAACATTGGTGCATCTTAACAGGAAATTGCCCTCAATTGAAAATTTTTCATACGGACAAACCGTTAAACAGTTTTAAGAACAAAACCAACGGTGGGAATGTTTTCGATGCTGATAGACGAATCGGATGCAAAACACTTTCGTAGTTTTGTAATAAAAACATCGAGGCTCCGACCGTTAAAATAGTCGGTATTTCCCCAAATAGCTTGCAATATATCATCGCGTTTAACCACATTGTTTTGGTGCTGACAAAGGTAGCATAAAACGTCACTTTCTTTTGGCGTTAGGCGTTTGTTGCCGTTAGCATGAATTAACAGATGATTGGGTACATCGTATGTAAACGAATTGATTTTAAAGTTTAAGGATTCAGATTTTGGGCTTTCATTAGTTCCGCGTTTGGCTCGATTTAAAATCGCTTGAATTCGACATAACAGCTCATCTTCATCAAATGGTTTAGTCATATAATCATCTACACCCAAATTAAAGCCCTTTATTTTATCAATTTTTTGCGATCGAGCAGTTAAAAACATGATGGGAATAATTTGATTTTTTTCTCTAATTTTTTCTGCAATCGAAAATCCATCCATGCCCGGTAACATCACATCTAAAATACAAAAATCGAAGGGCTGATCATTAAATGCTTTTAAACTAGCATTCCCATCGGCATAAAGCTTGACTTCAAAATTATTTGACTCCAAAAAATCAATCAGAAGAAAGCCCATCGAGGTATCGTCTTCCACTAATAAAATATGCGGCTTTGTCATTTGTTTGATAACAAGTTTTTATCAGTGGCTAATATATTGAATTTAAACAGTTTTATCAGTGAAATTAATTGGCAATACTATTTTAATTTCAGTTCCTTTATCAATTTCGCTAACAATTGAAATTTGACCATTATGGAAATCAATCATTTTTTTCACATAGGCTAATCCAAGGCCAAATCCTTTAACATTGTGAGTGTTCCCTGTTGACACGCGGTAATATTTATCAAAAATAAACGATTGGTTGGCTTTAGATATGCCAATACCATTGTCACGTACACATACCTCAACACTATTTTTTTTAGATTTAGTTGAAATAGAAATTGCAGGTTTAATTGGCGAGTACTTTATTGCATTATCTAAAAGATTAGAGATAATGAGATTCATCTGTTTCTCGTCGCAAAAAACAATGGATTGAGTCGCATTTAATGATAAATTGATTTGGCCTCCGGACTCTGCAATTTTGTAACTAAATATTTTTGATTGATGATGGATGATCTCATGCAAATCAACTTTTATTAAACTCTCGGTTGTTTCGTTGTGATATGATAAACTTAAAATATCGTTTACATGTTGTTCTATTTTCTCATTCTCGTGAAGTATAACGCCGGTGTATTCCTGCAACTTATCATCAACTAAATCGGAACCTTTTTTACGTATTAAGTTGGTTGCCAATTTAATATTTGCCAAAGGTGTTTGAAACTCGTGCACCATATTATTCACAAAATCGGTTTGATGTGTTGACATGGCTTGTTCTTTTAAAAACAATCGGAGTGTGTTATAAAAAGAAAAGGCTACAAATAAAATAACCAAAATACTTAGTATAAACCAGCCTTTCATTTGAGCAATAATAAACTGACTTCGATCGGGGAATTGAAGCTGAATGCGGATGTTATCCTTTTCGATTAATCCATTTAATGTTTGAAGGTAACAATCGGCACCAAACAATTTTGATTGTTTTTGCCGAACCAGTGTATCGCCAATAAGAAACTTATAGTCGAGATTAATTTGATGCTGAACCAGATTTGCTCGAATAATACTGTCTATCTCCGATATTTTATTTTGTCTTTCAGCCATCGGACATCCTCTACCGCACAAATAATTTTGCATCATATTACACCCCGAAGCTCGCTTGCCAATTTCGTCACGAACCTCACTCATGGCCATGGAAACCCTGTGATTAAAAGCTTCCATTTCCAAATGTGCTGCTTTTACTAACCACGATATTTGAATGACAGTAAGCATAACCAAAGCAACAAAGGTGAGTAATGACACGATCACTTGTCGATTAAATGGCTTGAAAAATCTAAAGGATTTATTCATATATTTTTATTGCAGAGATCAAAAATACTAAGAACGATGGGAATATAATTGCAATTAACAAATCGTTAACAGCTTATAACAAGAAGATAACAACAAAAGACGAAAAAGTATGTTATTTTTGAATATCAATTTAAATGAAGATTTCAAATTAAACTTATTTACCATGAAAAAAGTATTTGCAGTATCAGTATTATTTATGTTTATGTTGGCTTTTGTTGCCCCAACTGCGGTAATGGCTCAAGAACCAGTAAAAACCGAAAAGAAAGCTTGCGATAAAGCCGAGAAAAAAGCTTGTTGTGCAAAAAGTGAAGAAAAAGCTTGTTGCAAAAAAGCAGACAAAAAAGATTGTCCTAAAAAAGCTGAAGAGAAAGCTGAAGTAGCAAAATAATTCATGCATCAAATAAATAAAAAATCCCGGCTCATCCGGGATTTTTTATTTATAAACTTTTTATACCAATACCCATTCCTGTTAGTTTTTGATATAAATCGAGCGCATATACATCGGTCATGGCCGACACAAAATCAACCACACTCTTTATTTTATCAATCAACGGATCCTCTTTTTCACACTGATATTGTTGCGGAATAAAATGCAATAACAGTTTAGAATAGTATTTATCGGGTGTTATTACGGCTTCGGTAAATCGTTGCAGTAGCGTACCAATAATCTGAAATCCCGCAATTTCGACTTGAACAACCGATGGATGTTTGTAAATTTTAGCAAAAGCATTGGCTTCGCAGGCTTTCATGGCCGATTTTAAGGGTTCATCCATATGGTCGAGCATCGAACCTTTCAGTTGTCCCGCTAATATTTTTGATTGTTGAGAGATAAAAATTTCGGTTACTTGCCTTACCAATAATGTAATGACTCTTGCGCGTAAATAAGCAATTTGTTCATTTACATCGCTTACATCATTGCAAACGCTTTTCATTTTATCGATTTCCGATAAATTACCTTCAAAAAAGTTTAAAAAGAGTTGTTGTGTTTCGGCAGTTGATAAAATTTTCAACTTATGAGCATCTTCAATATCCATAAATTGATAACAGACATCATCGGCAGCCTCAACCAAATAAACCAATGGATGACGCGCAAAAACGCCATCTCCAATTTCAGGAATGGATAACGCATGAGCCAATTGACGATAAGTTGCTTCTTCTTGTCGAAAAAAACCATATTTTTTTAACGATGGATTGCCCGAAGCATAAGGATATTTTACAATTGATGCGACCGTGGTGTATGTCAATCCAAATCCGCCTGCCCTTCGACCATTCAATTGATGGGTTAACATTCGAAAGGCATTGGCATTTCCTTCAAAGTGGATTAAATCCATCCATTCATCGGGCGTAATGGTCGATTCTTTATACGTAATTCCTTCGCCATGCTTAAAAAAATGTGAAATAGCCTCTTCACCACTGTGCCCAAAAGGTGGATTCCCCATATCGTGAGCCAAACAAGCCGCTGCAACCGACGATCCAAGCTCATGAACTAAATCCGAATCAGTCAGTTTTTGATCCCAAAGATACCGCGATACGTTATGTCCTAACGATCGTCCAACACTGGCTACTTCTAAGCTATGAGTTAAGCGGTTATGAACAAATACTGGTCCGGGCAATGGAAAAACCTGTGTTTTATCTTGCAGCCGGCGAAAAGGCGATGAGAAAATAATACGGTCGTAATCGCGCTGAAACTGAGTTCGATCATGCAAAATGGTCTCAGAGGTATTAGATTGTCCGGTGCGTTGCGACGATAAAAGCGTGTTCCAGTTCATAGTTCGAAGTTAGACAATTTCTTTTTTTTGCAGCAATTGATAGTGGATTAATAAATTACTGTTCGGTGTTTTTTAATCTCTCTCTCCAAAGCCCCCACTCTATTATCCATCACTTTATTCATCAACTTATAAAAATTGGGTCCATGATTCTTTTGGATCGTGTGGCAAAGTTCATGAAGTAAAACATAATCGATTAACTCATCGGGCAAGCGCATTAAGTGCAAGTTAAGATTTACATTATCCACACCAGAGCATGATCCCCACCTGCTCTTTAAATTTTTAATAAAAACGCGCTTGAAAGTAAATCCATGTAAATCGGCCAATTCTTTTAACCGAGTAGGCAAATAGCTTTTAGCTGAGCGTCGTAATGCTTCTTCGATTCCATGACGAATAACCTCTTGAATAGAAGCTGTTTTCACATCCATGTTTTGAGGATAGTGGATATGCAAAAGCCCTTTAGCAAATTGAATTCTCACTTTGGGGTTTTGATGTGGCTCAATGCGAAGGGCAAATGATCGGGTATTAAAACAGGTGTTCTCATCAAAAACTGTGAGTGCATCCTCTTTTTCTTGAATTTTTTGCTGAGCATTAATGATCCATTGTCGGTGTGAGTTGACAAAATCCATAACCGATTTGGGGCGAGTGCCCAGCGGAAAGGTTACCTCCACACCTTTAAATGGGCGTAATTTTATCGACAATCGTTTGATCGACGAACGCGAGGTAAGTAGTATAGGCCCAATGCCATCAATGTCAATCAGCTCTTTCAAAAATAGTAGAATTACCGTTTTACCAAAGTACCTATTTTTTCGCCTTTTACCACTTTTATTAAATTGCCGGGAGTGTCCATGTCGAACACAATGATGGATAAATTATTTTCGTTGCACATGGTTGTGGCAGTTAAATCCATCACTTTTAATCCCAAACGGTAAACCTCATCGTAAGTAATTTCATCGAATTTAGTCGCAGTAGGGTCTTTTTCGGGATCGGCAGTGTAAACACCATCAACGCGCGTTCCTTTAAGCATCACATCGGCTTCAATTTCAATACCACGTAATGCAGAACCAGTATCGGTGGTAAAATAAGGATTACCTGTGCCAGCTGATAAAATCACCACCTTGCCAGCATTCAGATACTCAATGGCTTTGGGTTTCGAGTAGAATTCACCAATAGGCTCCATGGCAATGGCAGTTAAAACTTTAGTTTTGATTTCAAGCGTTTCTAAGGCCGAGCAAAGCGCTAAGCTATTGATAACTGTAGCCAACATGCCCATCTGGTCGCCTTTGTAACGCTCAAAACCTTTGCCTGCACCGCTTAATCCTCTAAAAATATTGCCACCGCCAATAACAATACCAACTTGAACGCCCATTTCAACCAATTGTTTAATTTGATAGGCATATTCGTTTAACCGGTTGGCATCAATGCCATGGCCTTGTGCTCCCATGAGCGATTCGCCGCTAAGTTTTAGTAATATTCGTTTATACATAGGGATAATGTGTTGTATTTTAAGTTGTATGACCTATTACTATTTTTCGACAGTGCTATTTATCAATCAATTAGCTATACGTAACAGCTTAATGGTATAAAACGTGGTGGGTTTACGGGTAAATTTCATCTCAATATTAGCGAATTTTTGCGCGAGTACAAAACCCGCCAAAACCGCCCCATCCTCCATTTGTTATTGCCATTTATTAGGGGCTGGCTTATTCATTGTTCTTCCTAAGTAATTCTTCGACAATATTTTCGCCAATCCAAAACTCATGAATAAGCAACTTTTCAATTAATGGTCTGATTTTCTTTATTAAACCTTCCTGTCTTGCTTTCTGAATAATTCCAAGTGTTCCTGTTACTTTTAAATCCAATTTTCGAGCTAATTTCCTTCCTTTTAAATCATCCAAGATAACAAGTGGTGAATCCTTCTCTTTTGCTAAGGCAATTGCACTTGCCTCCCCGTTATCAACCTGTGTTTCGAGGAATTCAAGATATTTTCTGTCTTTTACAGATTCAATTATAATCCACTCAGGTAATTCAAGTCCAAATTCACGAGCAACTTCGGGAGTTGTCAAAACTTGTTTATAAAGTTTCTCTAAAAGCTCTAATTCCTCAATTTTATGCAGAAGAATCAAGCAACTTGTGTCTGATATTATAACTCTAGGCATTTGCAATATCAGAGTTTAAATCAGATAACGATTTACTAAATATAGATACTCCATATCGACCCAATAATTCAATAAAAGTCCTTTTAGAAAACCCTGCAATTTCAGCAGCTTGGCCAGAAGATAATTTTCCATCCTCATACAATTTAGAAGCAATAATCATTAAAAAATCACAATCTTTCAAATCAACTTCATCAGGAATATGTAATTGTATCGTTCTCATAATTCAATATTTCATTCTAATACAAATATACTAATCCTTTTATTAATTGAATAGTTTGTAAAAAACGCTTGCCTCTAACAAGGTATTATTTCCCACGAAGTACTTAATTGTCAATTAAAATACTTTTCTAATATAAAGTTTCCGGATCAAAATCAGCTTCATTAGCCCATACAATAGTATCAAAACTCTTCTTAACTGTATAAAATAGCTTGTCATCCTTTAATCCCATGAAGATTCCTGTTTCACACATGGTTTCATGTCAAACTTCCCTTTCTCACCATTTTCAAAGGTTAACAACAAAAAGTAATTATCTAAAGGTATAACTTCTTTAATTCCTAACTGTAAAGTTTCATAAGTATATAATTAAGGTGATTACAAAAAAGACAAGTAATATTCGAACATTCTTTGTAATCGATTAATTTCATGACTATCTTCAAATGCTCGCCCATCAAGAATTTGAAAGATTATTGTAATGAATCTACTTCTTTATCTTCTCAATCTCCGCTCTAATATTCTCCCATCTGTCCGCATCCATTTTAGGGCCGAGCACTTCAATTACATTACCCGAAACCAATGCGCCAATTTGGCCGCACTTTTCGATGGTTAGTTTATTGATTAATCCATAGATAAAACCTGCGGCGTATAAATCGCCAGCTCCAGTGGTGTCGATGTGGTTGACAGGAATGATGCCAACTGTTACTGTTTCGTTTTTGTGTTTAATGATTGATCCGCGTTTACCCAATTTTAGTACTACCGTTTCGCAAAGCTCTGAGAGTATTGGCATTGCAGCCTCATCGGTTTGTCCGGTAAATGCTTTAGCCTCTTCTTCGTTGGCGAAAAGGATGTCGACATACTTGGCAACCATCTCTTTTAAAAAGTCGAGATTGGCTTCAACCACATTGTAGCTGGCTAAATCGAGCGAAACAATTAGGTTATTGGCTTTGGCCATCTCCAATGCTTTGCGAATTAACGCTCGGTTTTGTACCAAATAGCCTTCGATATGAAAATAAGTATAGCCTTCGAACAGGTCTTGAGTTAAATCATCGGCCGAAAGTTCAACTGCAGCACCTAAAAAAGTAGCAAATGTACGTTCCGAATCAGGCGAAATAAGAGCAATTGCTCGTCCTGATGGGCTTGTGCTTATTAAAAGTTTGGGGGTAATGCCATTTTTCTCCATATCGGCTTGAAAAAACTTTCCAGTCTCATCGTTGCCAATTTTGCCCACATAACCGGTTTGAATTCCTAAACACGAAAGGGCATGAATGGTATTCGCTGCCGATCCTCCTGATGCTAGATGGCGCGTAATGTGCTGAGTAGCATTCATAACACAATCTGCAATAATGTCATCAACCAATTGCATACTTCCTTTAGGTAAGTTAAGTTGCACTAAAATGGCATCGTCCTGAATAGGCGTTAATATGTCGACTAAAGCGTTTCCAATTCCCAAAACTCGGCTCATAAACAAAAATAAATTAAAATCATTGATAAATATTTAGCAAAGATATTGCATAATTTCAATAATCCTTATAGTTTTGCAACGCTAAAGAAAAATAAGGGAATGCCCTTAAAATGCAAAACACTCCTTCTTAGCTCAGTTGGTTAGAGCACCTGACTGTTAATCAGGGGGTCCTTGGTTCAAGTCCAAGAGAGGGAGCATTTTTTAGCAATTTATTATAGGATATCATTATTCCTTCTTAGCTCAGTTGGTTAGAGCACCTGACTGTTAATCAGGGGGTCCTTGGTTCAAGTCCAAGAGAGGGAGCAGACAAAAAGCCACTTTAGAGTGGCTTTTTTAGTTTTAATTCGTTTCAAATCAAACATCTGCTATAGATACTTTTGCGATGCGTGGATGCTCTAATCGAGCGTAATCGCAAAATGCCATCTCTATTAACTCGTTGTGATTTCCGGCATTAAAAGCAATCCATTCATCGTTTGCCAATCGCTCCGAAACAAAAGTTGGAATGCCATACAAATGGCCAAATGGAGGCATTGCGCCCACTTCACAATCGGGAAATGTGTCTTTAAATTCCGATTCTGTGGCCAATCTCACATCTCTAGCGCCAGTAGATTGACGCAATAAATCCAGACTTAAAAAATCCGAAGCAGGCAAAACAACCATGCACAGTTTTCCATCGATGCGAACCATTACAGGCTTTGCAAACTCTTTACCTGAAATGTGAGCAAATGAAGCCGTTTTTTGAGATGAATAAGCAACCGGATGCCATATGGTTTTAAACGGCACGGCTTCTTTGTTCAATAATTCCTGAGTTTTGGTGCGTGACATAGTAATTGGGTTTAATGGATATGTGAATGAATCAGCCATTTCAAGTTACAATAATTACAATAAAATGTAAAGATGATATTTATTCGAAATCTGCTAATCGTCATTTTTTTTCGATCATCAACTTTGCTAACTTTAAGGACATTGAAAAACGAACAATATGTACGGAGAATTTAAACATTATCTGCAAGAAGAGATCAGTCAGATTAAATCATCGGGATTATATAAAAACGAACGAATCATCACGTCGGCGCAGGGAGCTGAGATTACCCTAAATACGGGACAAAAAGTTCTCAATTTTTGTGCGAATAATTATTTAGGTCTTTCCTCACATCCTCGAATTGTAGCGGCAGCTCAAAAAGCACTTGCTTCGCATGGGCACGGCATGTCGTCGGTTCGATTCATTTGCGGCACTCAAGATATTCATAAACAACTGGAACAAACCATCGCCACCTTTTTTGGCATGGAAGATACCATTTTATATGCCGCCGCTTTTGATGCAAATGGAGGCGTTTTTGAGCCATTACTCAATGAGCACGATGCAATCATCTCCGACGAGCTTAATCATGCTTCAATTATCGATGGCGTGCGTTTATGCAAGGCTGTGCGTTACCGCTACAAACATGCCAATATGGATGAATTGGAAGAGCGATTAAAAGAGTCTCAGGCTCAACGGTTTCGATTGGTCGTGACCGATGGCGTATTTTCGATGGATGGCGATATTGCGCGGTTAAATGAAATATGTGCTTTAGCTGAAAAATACCATGCCTTGGTGATGGTTGATGAGAGTCATGCGGCAGGATTTATTGGCAAAACTGGCCGTGGAACGCACGAGTATCATAACGTGATGGATAAAGTGGATATTATAACCGGAACGCTTGGTAAAGCGCTGGGAGGTGCTATGGGTGGATACACAACTGGTAAAAAAGAGATTGTGGAGATGCTTCGTCAACGCTCTCGTCCTTATTTATTCTCGAATTCCTTAGCTCCATCGATTGTAGGAGCAGCGATTGAAACCTTTGCCATGCTAAGCGAATCGACTGTTTTACGCGACAAAGTGACTCGCAATGCCGAATATTTTAAAAAAGCCATGATCGAAGCCGGATTCGATATTAAACCAAGTCATAGTGCAATAATCGCCTTGATGCTATACGATGCTGTTTTATCTCAACAATTTGCTGCCAAACTTCTGGATGAAGAAATTTACGTGATTGGTTTTTATTTCCCTGTTGTAGCTAAAGGTCAGGCTCGTATTCGCATACAGCTATCGGCAGCGCACGAAAAAGCGCATCTCGACAAAGCCTTAGCTGCCTTTATAAAAATTGGAAAAGAGTTGAAGGTGATATAATAGAAAAACATTGAGAGATAGAGATTCAAAGAAAAATTGAGAGTCAAAACATACTATCCATATTAAATAATAAATCCCTGTGAAATAGCTTATTAAAGTCTTTTCACAGGGATTTATTTTATATCTAAAAAAAAATTAAACCGCCTTATTTTTCTCCAGTTCTCTAAGATTTTCCATTTTCTTTTTATCGAGGAAGCTGTAAATATCGCCCATGTGCTCTTTAATTTTTTTATTGCCGAACTCATACACTTTATCCACCAACCCATCAAGGAAATCACGATCGTGTGAAACCAAGATGATCGTACCATCAAATTCTTTAAGTGCGGTTTTTAAAATATCCTTGGTTCGCAAATCGAGGTGATTGGTTGGCTCATCGAGAATAAGCAGATTTACCGGCTCTAGCAGCAGTTTAATCATCGCCAAACGCGTACGTTCTCCTCCCGAAAGCACTTTTACTTTTTTGGATGAATTATCGCCACCAAACATAAATGCACCCAGAATATCGCGAATTTTGGTTCGGATATCTCCTTTGGCCACATAGTCGATGGTGTCGAATACGGTGACTTCTTCGTCGAGCATAGAAGCTTGATTTTGAGCAAAATAACCAATCATCACATTGTGACCCAACGTTAATCCACCAGCAAAATCAATCTCCTTCATCAAACATTTAATGAGGGTTGATTTACCTTCGCCATTCTTGCCCACAAATGCCACTTTTTCGCCCCGCTCGATGGTAAACGATGCATTTGAGAAAACCACATGGTCGCCATAATTCTTACTCAACTCCTCAATAATTACAGGGTACGTTCCCGAACGAGGTGAAGGCGGAAACCGCAATCTCAAAGCAGAGGTATCTTCTTCGTCCACTTCAACAAGTTCGAGTTTTTCGAGCATTTTAACCCGACTCTGAACCTGATTGGTTTTTGAATACGTACATTTAAATCGTTCGATAAAATCGTTATTGTCAGCAATCATTTTTTGTTGATCATCGAAAGCACGTTGTTGCTGCTCGCGTCGTTCTTTGCGCAATTCGAGATATTGTGAATAGTTAACTTTATAGTCGTAAATGCGTCCCATGGTTATTTCAATGGTTCGCGTGGTAATTCTATCAACAAATGCTCTATCGTGAGAAATAACAATAACAGCCTTGGCACTGTTTATTAAGAAATCTTCGAGCCATTGAATCGATTCAATATCGAGGTGATTGGTTGGTTCATCGAGCAAAATTAAATCGGGCTTTTGCAATAAAATCTTAGCCAGTTCAATACGCATTCGCCATCCACCACTAAACTCACTGGTCGATCGGTCAAAATCGCTTCTTAAGAACCCCAGTCCCATTAATACTTTATCAACCTCCGAATCAAAATTAGTCTCTTCAATGGAGTAATATTTTTCGCTAATAGCCGAAACTTCTTCAATTAACTGATAGTAACTGTCAGATTCATAGTCAGTTCTGGTCTCCATCTCGCCATTCATCACGTCGATTTGATGTTTCATTTCAATCAAATGAGCAAAGGCTTGTGATACCTCACCAAAAACAGACCGATTATTTTCGGTAACAAGATGCTGTGGCAAGTAAGCAATAACTGCATCTTTAGGAGCTGAAATACGTCCTTTAGATGCCGTGCGAACACCTGCAATTATTTTTAATAAAGTTGATTTTCCGGCACCATTTTTCCCCATCAAGGCAATGCGATCCTTATCATTTATGGCAAATGAGATATCCTTAAATAAAAAAGTTCCACCAAACTCCACTGTCAATCCATCAACTGTAATCATATCAAATTTTTAGAGTCGCAAAAGTAGTGTTTTAGCTGTTAAGAAGCAAAACAGTTCTAACTCACAATTGCGTTTCTAAAAAAATGAATCGATTCTAAGTATGATAAATTAAGAATCCTAGTTTATAATAGTACAGAGTTGAAATATTGAGGTATAAAAAATAGATAGCGATCTTAAGCTAAAACTTCTTGACGCGATGTTAGCCAATTCAATGCTTGCTCTTTAGTGTCAAAAGCCCTAACATCCCTGCCTGTTAGTTTCGTCACCCCGTTATAAACAATTCGCAATAAAGGTCCAATACCAAAAGCAGCACTTACTTTCATGTATAATTTATTCCCTGAGATAAATTCAGCAATTAAATCTCTCACCTCTTTATTAAAATGCATGCCTTGCATATTTGTGAGCGCAACAACCGAGCTTTTAGGCTGATTGCGAATGTAATCTTTGCTTAGTTTTATAACCATAGCAATTTCTTCAGCAGTTTTTAAGCCTTCAAAATTAATAGAAAAAATGCGCTGGTTGGCATGATAAATAATCTCGGGTTTATTCATGGTTAGATAGGTTTGGGTTAATTGTATTAATAAATATCATCTGTCTTTTAAATGTATCAATATAAAGATATTTAAAATTAGCTTTTTTATTGAAAGATGCAAAAGCATAGATGATAAAAACTACCAACCCCATAGCACAAGCATCCCCTATGATGCGTTATCGTGTTGTCTTATTGCATATTAACAGCAATTGCTCTATCACAAAAAAAATTAAGCTACGAGAACTTATAAATTCGGCAATACATTTTTTAATTTGAAGTTTAAGGTGTTATAAATTAAATTTTTAAGACTCAAAAGCCTACGGCTCTAATTTTCGCTATTTTTTTCATGATTTCTTTTTCGAACCATTAACCAAGCATAAATAGCAACAACCGTAACAATAGTCACAACATAATATACAAACACTGGAATGGGTATTGGATCGCCTTTTGCATATGAGTGCATGCCTGCTAAATAGTAATTAACGCCTAAGTAGGTCATAACAACCGATGAAAAAGCAACAACCGAAGCCAATGTATATGCATATTGACTTTTTAATCCAGGAATGAATCGCATGTGAAGTACCAAGGCATAAATTAAAATGGTAACTGCCGACCAAGTCTCTTTAGGATCCCAACCCCAATATCTTCCCCATGATTCGTTTGCCCAAACACCACCTAAAAACGCCCCAATGGTTATTAAATAGAGTCCAACGGTTAAAGTCATTTCATTGATTGCAGTTAATTCCGATAGCGTTAATTTTATTGATGAGTTCCCTTGGGTTTGTTTTAGTCCCATGAGTATTAGTGAGATAAATCCCAGTAAAGCACCTAATCCTAAAAATCCATAACTGGCAACAATAACTGCAACGTGAATAGTAAGCCAATACGATTTTAAAACCGGAACCAGATTGGTAATCTCAGGATTCATCCAACTTAAATGGGCAACCATTAAAATAACGCCAGTGAATAAACTACTAACCGATAGTGCAATGGCATTACGACGATAAAAAAGAACTCCCGCCAAAAGAGTTGTCCACCCAATATATAACATCGATTCATAACCATTACTCCATGGAGCATGCCCCGAAATAATCCATCGCATTCCTAATCCACAAGTATGTGCAATAAAAGCGACTAATATGAGAATGAAAAAAGTGGTCGACAACCATGGCTGATTCCATCGAGGAACTAGCAGAACCATGAATTGGAAGGTGATAAATAAAAATCCTAATGCAAAAAAGATGGTTGACAAATAAAGAAAAAGATTCAGTCCATTGTAAAAAATTTCAGCGTTTTTAACAAATGTATCTGGCAAAGGATGTTTCGCTGTTTTTAACTGAAAAGCTAAGATTCCTTCAAGATATTTTTTTGATTCAACTGAATTGTTATTTTGAATAGCATCAACTAACATGCTAAATACATTGGCAACAAATAAACTGTCGCCTTGATGATAGTTTTTCAGTGCTGAATTCCCTGGTGAAACCCATGGTTGATCAACACCTTCAGGGTTTGGGAATATGTGCAGAAACTGTCCGGTTTGAACTAAATAAATCACATTCACTTGTTCATCCACCTTAATTAATTCCTGCTCGAACTTATCTCGTTCCGATGGTTTATGCCGAACCGCCTCTTCAACCGCTTTCCCAATAATATAAGCACCATCGCTGGCAAAGAATTGTCTGAATGTGGCTTTTTTCTCTGTTACATTTAAAATTCGTCTCAACTCGGGATGAGCAACGGTAATGGTTGGAAAACTACGCCAATACTCCTGATTAATCATCATGCTCAACACCAACTGATCGGCCGACAATCCTTGGAACGAATTGTGTTTAACCAACTTGCGGGCAATTTCGTTGTTCAGTGTATTCATGGGTTCAATTCGTCCTCCATGATCTTGAACCCATAACGTGCCAAATGTTTTGCCTATTTCATCTGAAACAGAATAGGTTTTAGCAGCTACTTGAGCGTTACCAACAAATGGCAATGCAAGCAAAATTAGCAATGTTAACGCTTTCCGCTCTTTTGCTAATTGGCCTGTTTGGCGATACAACCAGCGGAAACGAGTACCGGGCATGATTAAAGCAAGCATCAATCCTAAAGCCAAAAGGGCGTAGCCAATATAGGTTACCAATGTCCCAATATGATCGTGATTGACTGACAGAATTGTTCCCTTTTCATCCGAGTCGTACGACGACTGGAAAAAACGATAACCCCTGTAATTAAGTATGTTATTCATGAAAATTCGTTCGTCCTTATGAACGTTATTGGGAGTATCAATAAGTGTTACCTCGCTGGCAAACGATGATGGACTTTGGCTTCCAGGATAACGATCGATGATAAAATCATTTAGTTTTAAGCTAAAAGGCAATGGCATTGAAATAGCACCATAGGATGCCTCAATTGAAATGCCTTGAAAAGTGGTTGTTGCTAATTGTCCCGTTTCACCCTCTGCTCCCATCACCACTAAGGTGGTCGATTCATCTCCTTTTGTAATTTCGAGGGTAACTGCCGAGGGTAATCCTTTTAAATTGGGCTGATAAACAGGTTTGAGTGCTGCTGAAAGTTTGAAATCTTTTAACACAAAAGCATCATCTCCTATCCGATACATAACCCCTGAGTAGAGGGGATGTTGTTGATTAGCCAATAAAGTATCGGTATGCGATGTCTGCATTTGAATCATCAACGCATCTTGATCGTATTGAAAAAAGAGCTGATTATTTTGCAAGGTTAGCTCAATTCGGTTTGCACTTGGGGTTGACGATTGAAATGCAAACGTTAATCCTCCCAAAACAATGGAATCATGAGGAGCCAATGTTTTGTCAATGCGCCCCATGCTTGAACTTCCAACTATAGTTATCATGGGTATTCCACCTTCAGCATCAACGGCCTGGAGCAAAGCATTGGGAGTAAACGACATGCTTTTTATTCTCAACCCATTGCTAAACTTTTGGCTGTATTCGTATGGGGTTATGGGCGATAGATATGATTTTTTTTGTGATAATTCGGTGTCGTCATTAAAGGAGGTTTTTACAGTAAGAAAAGGTTCGGCACTCAACATCGTGTTCGATTGTTCTCCTTCAC
The DNA here is from genome assembly GCA_038212305.1 of Bacteroidales bacterium. Lineage (GTDB taxonomy): Bacteria > Bacteroidota > Bacteroidia > Bacteroidales > Marinilabiliaceae > JBBQUP01. The sequence continues at coordinate 26,657 of JBBQUP010000015.1, read as the reverse complement.
GAATATGTAATACGCCTTCGTAGCTAATGTATCGGGTTATAGCAGCTCCAACAATAATAATTAAAAACGAAAAATGGAAAAGCGTAAATGACAATCGACTCATGCTGAGTAATTTGTGTTTAAACAGATTGGTAAGCATATTAATGGCTAAGAGCAAAAAACCCAACTCGAACCACCAACTATTATAAACTAAAGCTTTTGCAGCAGGAGTGCCAAAATCGTTTTCAATAAAGGTTGCAACTCCCATGGCTATTGCCAATAATAGAAATAATGAGCCCATAATGGACATGGACGATAGTATATTTATTACTCTTTTCACAAGTCTGTTTTTATTAATGAGGAAAGACAACTGCTAAATCTACATAAAAGCCGCTTATAATAAAACACTTAAAATCTATTCTAAATAACAAGTTTTTGGTTAGATGGTTTTTGAAAAGGTGAAAAATCGGGTTTTATAGTAATTCAATGAGGTAATTTGTTAGATAGTCTTTGTAAAAAAACTCCAAGTACTGCGTTATTCTCATTTTGAAAACAGTCATTCACAAAAGTGAACTCCTTGATTTTCAAAACTTCGAAAGCCTTGTCTTTGAAGCCTTCTTGACAAAGACAGCGGAAAAGTGTAGTTTTCTTGCTGACACTAAATAAGAGTTTTATCTTTAGCACAAGAAAATCCTGCAAATTCAATTTTCGAATTAAATCTTATTAACCTATGTACAGGCTCTTTCAAGTCGTATTTTTACTGTGTATTCCATTATCTCTCATTTCTCAAATAATAGAGGTGCCAAAAAAGGCACTCCGACAAATAAACGCCAAAGAGCTTAAGCAAAGCTTATCCGTTCTTACATCCGATAGCTTAGAAGGACGTGATACAGGATCACTTGGAGGTGAAAAAGCTGCTACGTTTATCGAAAACCAATTTCGGACATTGGGTCTTGAGCCTTTAGCCAATCAATCGTATCGCCAATCGTTTACACTTTGGAAATCGAATTGGAGTCGCCCTTATGCAAAAGTAAATGGAGTTCAACTCGATGGAAATACTCAGATCGACTATTTAGGATATGTTCCATTAAACGATACACTTTTGCACGATATTATTTTTTTTGGCAATGGGATGGATTCATCTTACCAAACCGTTGATGTTTCCAATAAAATTGTGTTTGTTCTTTCATCGGATATGAAAAAAACTTATTCGGTTACTTCTCCATTAGAAAAACGTGGGGCTTGGGGAGTATTTATGGTGAATAGCGAAGACACCACCCAGTTCAATAGCATAACTGAAAAACAGAGCCAATTTCGATCGGCAATGAATGTCTCTAAAATAAAGCCATCGGTTCGTGAAATAGGCACTAAGCTGTTTGTTTTGCCAACGAACATTACGACTCTGTTTTTCAATAAAACAATTGATGAATTAAAAAGCATGACTCCCCATGAGGTGATTCAGCAACCGTTAACAGCTCAGGTTTTGTTGAGTTGCTCGCAAGCGATAGAACCCATACAAGTTGACAACATTATTGGCGTATTAAAAGGTACCGACAAAAGCGATAGCATTGTTGCTATTACTGCACATTACGATCACATTGGTCGTAAAGCATCGGGCATTTGCCGATGGGCGGATGATAATGGCAGTGGCGTTTCAACAATTTTAGAGGTAGCTCGGGTTTTTGAAAAGATGAAGCAAATACCAAAAAACGATATCTGGTTCATTGCTTTTACTGGCGAAGAAATGGGTTTGCTGGGGTCGGCTGATTTCATGGATAAAATGAGTGAAACAGCTTTTAAAGCTAACATTAATGTTGATATGATTGGGCGCCACGACACATTGAGCAAAAATAACTACGTTTACATTCTGGGCACCGATCAATCTCCGTGGCTGCATGCATTACATCAACAGGCGAATAAGCAATCGGTTAAGCTAAAGCTCGATTATGAGTATAACAATTCCAACAGTAACAGTAGTTTTATTAGACGCAGCGATCATTATCAGTTTTATAAAAATAAAATTCCGGTCATTGCATTTTTTAGCGGATTGCATGGCGATTATCACACACCTGCCGATACAATGGATAAAATTGATTTCCCTTTGTTTGAGAAGCGAGTTAAGCTGGTTTATTCAACCGCTTACTTAATTTCAAATGGATGGAAGATTGAAGAAAGTAAATAATAATTAAAATACAGATAAAAATTATGCAAGGAAAATACAGTCAGTTTTCAACAACAAAGCAATTGCTTTTTTTGGTTTTGTTTTTGAGTTTAGGAATTGTCGTTACGGTTATTTTAACCGGAATTATTATTAGTAGTTTTTTCGGGAGTGAAGTATTAGCTAATTCAACCGCTTTAATGTCGGATGGGCATGCCATGCGGGTCATGCAAATAATTCAAACATTTGGCTTTTTGTTTCTTCCTTCAGCTATGTTCTTTTGGTTGTTTGCTGATATAAAGGATATTAAACTGTTTGATAGTACAAATAGTCGGTATGTAATTATTTCAATTGCATTAATGCTTTTTGCACAGTTAATTATATCGTGGCTAGCCTATGTGAATTATCAATTGGTACTACCAGAGTATATGGCTGGAATTCAAAAATGGATGGTTCAATCCGAAAAGGAAATGGCAGAGTTAACCTTTATATTCCTTGATACAAAGCACATTCCAACCATTGCATTGAATGTTTTTATTATGGTGCTTATGCCGGCCGTTTGCGAAGAATTACTATTCCGAGGAATTATTCAAAATAAGCTAACGCGATGGTGGAATAATCCCCATTTGGCTATATTATTCACTGCCATATTATTCAGCGCTATTCACATGCAGTTTTTAACCTTTTTGCCTCGTTTCTTTTTGGGAGGGCTTTTAGGTTATCTGTTTTATTATGGTAACTCAATTTGGTTGCCTATGGCGGCTCATTTTACGAATAACTTGGGAGCACTTGTATTATTTTACTATATGCGATACCAACATCCCGATAAAAACCCATTGGATGTTGATTTCACTGACTTGCCAAGTTGGTGGTTGGTAGTTGCAGCTACCATTATTTTAGTGGCGGGATTGATTTATATCAAGCGAAACTCAAATGAGGAATTGGTTGTAGGTTGATATTTATCGATTGATTATTGTTTTGCTCGTTAGCAGCCTAGGTTAAACTAGCGAAAAATTATCTGTCCGCTAATTAGTGCTAATTTTTTCATTATGTACACCGTATATCCTAGATTTAATTGACAATACCGAACGTTTCCGTGCTATTTTTTACAGCCTTGGATTAACCAAAGATTTTAATTTAGGCGCAACCTTTTTTAATAAGTTCGACTCAGGCAAAGCCTAAACCTTACTACTTGATATAAAAAGACTAAAGCAAAAACAAAGGACTTCCATTTTACAGAAAGCCCCTTGTTGCAATTATCAATTATTATTTATTATAAAACCTCTTCAACAGGACGATAAGCTAGGTCGAATGCTTCGGAAACTGCTTTATAAACAACATCGCCTTTCACAATATTCAAGCCCAGTTTTAATGCCGAGTTTTCTTTACATGCTTTTTTCCATCCTTTATTTGCTAACTGCATCACATAAGGGAATGTAGCATTTGTTAATGCAAGGGTAGAGGTAAAAGGCACTGCACCCGGCATGTTTGCTACCGTATAATGAATCACGTCATCGATAATATAAGTTGGATTGTCGTGAGTTGTAGGTTTTGAGGTCTCGAAACAACCACCCTGATCAATGGCTACATCAACCATAACAGTTCCCTGTGGCATGGTTGATAGCATATCGCGGGTAATTAATTTAGGTGCTTTGGCTCCAGGAATTAAGACTGCTCCAATAATCAACACATGATCTTTAACGGCCTCGCGTATTCGCATTTCGTTGGGAACCATTGTTTTTACGTTGGCTGGCATGGTATCATCTAAATAACGTAAACGATCGATGCTTAAATCCATGATGGTAACATCGGCACCCATCCCAGCAGCAACTTTTGCAGCTTGAGTTCCAACTACACCACCCCCAATTACAAGTACTTTAGCAGGCAATACGCCTGGAACGCCGCCTAGTAAAATGCCACGTCCTTTAAATGTACGCTCCAAATATTTAGCTCCTTGTTGTGTTGCCATGCGGCCAGCCACTTCCGACATTGGTATGAGCAGAGGTAATTTCCGATCTGGTGTTTCTACGGTTTCATAACTTAAGCAAATTGCTTTACGCTCAATCATTGCAAGCGTTAATGGCTCGCATGACGCAAAATGAAAGTAAGTAAACAACAACTGATTTTCACGGATCAATTTATATTCTACCTCGATAGGTTCTTTAACCTTAATAATCATTTCGGCTACTGCATATACCTCTTCTATTGTAGAGAGGATTTTTGCACCCACTTTCTCATAATCAGTATCGTAGAAGTCGGTACCCATTCCAGCGTTTGATTGCACATAAACAACATGTCCCGCTTTCACTAGTTCTAATACACCCGAGGGAGTCATGGCCACTCTGTTTTCAGCAGGTTTAATTTCTTTGGGAATTCCAATAATCATAACGTAACTATTTAATTAGTTTGGATAAAAAAATTTCCACTAATTTAGTCGTATCGTTCCTTATTTACTGCTGAGAATTGTCAGAGAATTTAGCTATCTAAACTCATGGTTTTCAGCTAAAACTGATGATTTGGAATAACTAACAATCAACAAGTCAGATGATTGTTTTTGAACGAGTGTTTTTGAGACTTGATAGAGATAAAAGCTAATTTGAATCAAATAGGACAAGCAAACCGATTAAAAATGAATAATCCATTCGATGTTTGAGACGATCATCTCGAAGATTATTATTTCGCTTCTTTTAACTCTTCTTTTTCGCTTTTACGTAAAAAATAAATAATGCCATATTCGGTACATTTTATCCTGCGGTTTTCCGAAGGTAATTCCTGAAATTTAGCTTCGATATCGTTCCAAATATTTAAAATTAATTGGTCGGCCTTGTTACGCATATCAGAAACCTTATCATGAGTTCGATTGGTAATTTTTTGCTGATCTTTGTGCGTGTTGTAAGTAAATACAAATTGCTCATATTTAACCTTAACCAAAGCGATCGAGGGATTGTAAATTCGGGTTCCTCCCGATGCTGCTCGTTGCTCTTCTCCTTTAATTACTTTTTCGCCCCATTCGAGTAATTGTTGTTCAGTTGTTAGTTCTGGAATCGATTTATCGTCTTCGTCCATTCCAAAAAATTGACGAACGGTGGGTTTTATCTCATTTCGAAGGATGCAAAAATTGAGTACTTGAATAAAATGAGAAATATATAAACGCGCCATTCTAAATTGGTCCGATAATATTTTTCCGGTTTGTGCTTGTTGGTTTTTGCTATAATTGTATCGCTCAACGGCTTGCTGAAACTGAGGAAGGAAAGCTTGTATTTCAAGATTCCATTTTTGAGCATAAGGCAATTCGAAAGGATTATCCATTGATCCTTTTCTTCGAGCTGTTTGAAGTGCACGTAAACGGGCTACATCGGTATTGGGTAAGCGACGATAAGGCATAATTACTTAGTTTTGAATAACCATTCGCAACCAAAGTAATAAAAATTGTAACTATTTGCAAATTAAACTTAAAAAGAGCGACTCAAAAAAGTCGCTCTTTTCTATCTCTATTATTAGCAGACCCTTACGAAATCAAGGGCAATGAATAATTTAGTCTTTTAATTTTGCCACTAAAAATTCTCGATTTAAACGAGAAATATTTGCCAAAGAGATGCCTTTTGGACATTCCACTTCACAAGCACCTGTGTTGGTACAGTTTCCAAAACCCAATTCATCCATTTTTGCAACCATGGCTTTTGCACGGCGAGCTGCCTCAACTCGTCCTTGTGGAAGCAAGGCCAAATGGCTTACTTTTGCTGAAACAAATAGCATGGCTGAACCATTTTTACAAGCAGCAACGCAAGCGCCACATCCGATACATGAAGCCGCATCCATGGCTTCATCAGCATCAACCTTTGAGATGGGTATTGCATTTGCATCGGGTATTCCACCAGTGCTAATTGAGATATAACCGCCTGAAGCAATGATTTTATCAAAAGCCCGGCGATCAACAATTAAGTCCTTTAGCACCGGAAAAGCTGCAGAACGCCAAGGTTCGATGGTTATGGTTTGGCCATCTTTAAATTTGCGCATGTGCAACTGACAAGTGGTTACCTCGTCATCGGGCCCATGAGGCCGACCGTTGATGTACAACGAACACATTCCGCAAATTCCTTCGCGACAGTCGTGGTCGAATGCAACAGGTTCCTTGCCTTCGTTAATCAATTGCTCGTTTAAAATATCGAGCATCTCGAGAAACGAGCTTTCGGTTGAAACGTTATTTAGTTGGAAGATTTCGAAACGGCCTTTTTCTTTGGCGCTGTTTTGTCTCCAGACTTTTATTTTGAGATTTAATTTTTTTTCCATTGTAATACCAAATTAATAAACCATTACTTGTAATTACGTTGAATTAGTTTCACGTTTTCGTAAACCAACTCTTCTTTATGCAGTTTTGGTTCCTGGCCATCGCCTTGATACTCCCAACATGCTACATAAGCAAATTTGTCGTCCTGACGTAAAGCTTCTCCTTCTTCGGTTTGGAATTCCTCGCGGAAATGACCTCCACATGACTCTTCGCGGTTTAGCGCATCACGAGCCATTAGTTCACCTACTTCTAAAAAGTCGGCTAAACGACTGGCTTTTTCAAGCTCTACATTCATGCCATCGAGCGAGCCCGGAATACGAACATTTGAGTAGAATTCTTTTTTGATCACTTCGATTTTGGCAATGGCTGATTTTAATCCTTCGCTATTCCGTGCCATACCAACAAAATCCCACATCACTAAGCCTAACTCTTTGTGCAGCGAGTCAACCGAACGATTTCCTTTAATGTTAATAAGCATCTCAAAACGCTCTTTAGCTGTTTTTTCTGCTTCAACAAATTCTGGTTCGTTAGTGGTCATTCGAGGCATGCTAATATCATCGGCCAAATAGTTCTGAACGGTATAAGGAAGTACATAATACCCATCGGCCAAGCCTTGCATTAATGCCGATGCACCTAAGCGGTTAGCACCATGATCAGAGAAATTAGCCTCTCCAGCACAAAACAATCCAGGTATTGATGTTTGCAATTCATAATCAACCCAAACGCCACCCATCGTGTAGTGGATTGCTGGATAAATCATCATTGGAGTTTGATATGGATTGTCATCGGTGATTTTCTCGTACATCTGGAATAAGTTTCCATAACGCTCACGAATGGTGTCTTCGCTTAAACGCTCAATCGACGATTTGAAATCGAGATAAACGGCCAATCCAGTTGTTCCAACGCCAAAACCGGCATCGCAACGCTCTTTAGCAGCGCGTGAAGCCACATCGCGAGGAACTAAGTTTCCAAATGCAGGATAACGACGCTCCAAGTAATAATCGCGGTTTTCTTCGCTAATATCGGTTGGTTTTAACTTTCCGGCACGAATGGCTTCCGAATCTTCTTTCTTCTTAGGTACCCAAATGCGACCATCGTTACGCAACGACTCCGACATTAAGGTTAATTTACTCTGGAATTCACCGTGAACAGGAATACATGTTGGGTGAATTTGTGCGTAACAAGGATTGGCAAACATGGCGCCTTTGTGGTAGGCCTTAATGGCTGCCGAACCGTTTGATCCCATTGCGTTGGTCGATAAGAAGAAGGTATTTCCATATCCCCCAGTTGCCATAATAACTGCATGACCAAAATGACGAGTTAATTTGCCAGTCACTAAATCGCGTGAAATAATTCCGCGAGCTTTGCCGTTAACAATAACAATATCAACTAATTCGGTACGGGTATGTAACTCAACAGTTCCTGCATTTACCTGGCGCATAAGCGACTGGTAAGCACCAATTAATAACTGCTGTCCTGTTTGTCCTTTTGCATAAAAGGTACGGCTAACCTGAGCACCGCCAAACGAGCGATTATCGAGTAAACCGCCATATTCGCGAGCAAAAGGTACACCTTGTGCCACACACTGGTCGATGATGCCATTACTTACTTCGGCCAAACGATAAACATTTGCTTCGCGTGCACGGTAATCACCACCTTTTACAGTATCGTAAAACAAACGATGAACCGAGTCGCCATCGTTAGGATAGTTTTTAGCAGCGTTAATACCACCTTGAGCAGCAATAGAGTGCGCCCGACGTGGTGAATCTTGAATGGTAAATGCTTTAACATTAAATCCCATCTCACCTAAAGAGGCAGCAGCCGAAGCTCCTGCTAAACCCGTTCCCACCACAATCACATCTAAACGACGTTTGTTTGAAGGATTGACAAGTTTTTGGTGGTTTTTATAATTAGTCCATTTTTGAGCCAATGGCCCATCAGGAATTTTTGCATTCAATTTGCTCATAATCATCAAATTTATTGAATTATGCTTGAAAGAAAAAATACTGGCAAATAGCAATCAGCGAAAAGCCAATGCCGATAAACCAAACAAATAAGTATCCAAAATTGGTTAAGCGTTTACGCCAAATCTCGTTACTTACGCCCATTGATTGAAAAGCCGACCAAAACCCGTGAGTGAGGTGAATGGCTAGTCCAATTGAACCAACAACGTAAACAATAACTACCCACAACATACCAAAAGTGGTGTTAACTAAAGTATAAGCATTTTCAACCTGAGTCGATACACCTGCAATGTCAATAGTTGTGTGCTCCATACCATCGTGTGTGATTTTCATCTTCACCCAAAAATTGGCAATGTGAACCACTAAAAATGCACCAATGGTAATACCCAAAACCAACATGTTTTTCGATGCCCAACTCACTTTAAGCGTGTTGTTACTCGCAGCGTAGCGATTCACACCGCGTGCTTTTTGGTTTTGAGCAGTTAAAATTGACGCCCAAATAATGTGAATTAAGAAACCCAAGCCTAATAGTGGCTCCATGATTCTGATACCCGGATTGGTGGCCATAAAATGAGCCGCTGCATTAAACAGTTGACCCCCATCGGGAAACAATAAAAAGGAGTTTAAAACTAGGTGGATCACCAAAAAAATCATCAGGAAAAGCCCTGTTATACTCATTAACAGTTTTTTCCCAATTGAGGAACAAAGAATATTGCTCATAGGAATCCGATTTAATATTATATGTTAGTAATTGAACGCTTTTGAAGTTGCAAATGTATAAGGCAATTCATATACCCGCAAACTAAATTGAGTTTTATTTTTCTATTTTGATTAATTCTAAGTAGCGAGCCTAAAAAACCATTAATTTTAAAGTTTTTATACATTTCTTGTTGGTTTTTTTGTAAGATTGAGACAATATAAAAAGCTTCAATATTAAAGAGGACGACATTATTATTGTTCAATAAGGTGGTTCGAGAGAAATTTTAGTCTGGAATGGTGAGGTTTAGGAAAGACGTTTCGATTAAAAATAATGGGTTTTTACGCTAAGTTTTTTGTCCCCAAATTACACTAATTTCACTAATTACAGAAGAAGAAAGCCAATAAAAAAATTCGTGTAATTGACTACATCGATCTTCGATTCGTGGATAAGATTTTTTGGTCGTTTGGCGTATGCCTCTGGCTACATCGGCTTTAACAAGGCATCTTTCCTGTTTGTTATTTTGCAAACGCCTGTTTGGTTTTATAATTTTGGATAATGTTGTGGATAAGGAGGAAGAGGGGGTGTCAGCGAAGGTTTTTGTCATCGAATTAACGCGAATTTTTTTTCACAAAGCGGAGAAACTGACTTTACAAACTACCCCTCCAAACACAACTACGAAGCATAAAATAAAAAAATTCCTTATAAGGCGGAGTGCTGTTTGAGTGAAGCGCAGCGGAACGAGTTCAGTCCGTCAAGCCTTTTTTGGTTACTTTTTTGGGCGCAAAAAAGTAATGAAGAATTAAACGCAGTGGCTTAATTACCAAAAACTATCCGCTAATTACGCTAATCGTAGATCGACGCAGTCAATTTCACTAAATGAAGAAAAAAAAATTGGCGTTAATTCGCTGACAGATTTTTCCGTTGGCTCGGTGTATGCCTTTGGTTACGTTCATGTCTTTAAATCGTTTTGTGAGCTCAACCAAACGCTACCGAACCAATAATTTAGAGGATTTACAAAAAGAGTTGGAAAAATATCATCCGTTAAAATAGAACAAAATGATGGAAATGAACGTAAAATTGAGTATGTTTGTACCATGTTGGTACACACTTAAGCAAAACGCCATGTTAGTAATAAGTAGCAGAGAATTTAGGCAAAATCAAAAGAGCTATTTTGAAAAAGCAGATAACGGAGAGCAAATCATTGTTCAACGTGGAGCAGATAAATCTTATGCTTTAACTCTTGTTAATGAAGATGATATTTATTTTAATGCCGAAATGGTAAAGAAAATAAAACTCAGTGCAGAACAAGCGAAAAATGGTGAAGTAAAAAGAATTACAAGTTCTGACGAAATAAACGATTTACTTGGATTATGAGTTATGTTCTGGAATTTACCAGAGTAGCCTTAGCAGACATTGAAAAACACAGAAAGGCTGGTGATAAAGCAGCGCTAAAAAAATAGCAACGCTTCTTAACGAGATTAAAGAAAATCCAATTCAAGGAACAGGTCAAATAGAGCTGCTAAAATATGGCCTTTCTGGAAAATATGCTCGTAGAATAAATCATAAGCACCGACTTGTTTACACCATAGAAGAAGATATTGTAATAGTTCATGTTTTGAGTCTTTGGGGGCATTACGGCGATAAATAAACCCACCCCACCCCACAGGGCAAAAACCCCCATCCCGATGAAAAATCGGGACTTGCACGGTCTTTATTGCCATTCCGCTAAGCCAACCCTTCTGTAATTTTTCCCGTTCATCGTACCGCAGTTAACAAATAGTTCGTTCGGCGCATGCCTGTGGCTACCCTAAAAGCCAATGAAAAATCGTTCTCATGTGATTTTTTTCACATTTAATAATAGAATTTAAACTTTTTTACCCAACTTCAACCCTGAAATGTTAATATGATTGGTTTATGACTCCTCCATTGTCGAATGTATTTAATATGTTTTCTGCTTTTTTACGCGACTCTGAGGGCAATACCAAGAAATCTCTTTCCGATAATCCAATTATTTTTGCAAATGCCGTAATTGACAATAAGGGCATAATCATCAAGCCGGGAAACGAGCTAATTCAGTTAAGCGGATATAAGCGTTCGCAATTAAAAGGCGTTTCTATCGGGAAAATCTTATCGCATGGATCAGCCATTCAATTTCGAAATTTAATTAAATCAATAGATCCCCTTAATCCATTTGTTAGTTGTGAAGTAACGCTTATTAATTGCGACAAGCATCCTATGCAAATGGAAATAGTTATTAATTATTTCCGTGAAGGTAAAACGGGAAATCTGTTTTGTATATTTCGAAATTTAGATCCTGAAAGGCGATTGATTAACGAACTTTTTAACATTAAAGAACACTATCGATTGGTTGCAGAAAATACCGATTACGTACAAATATTGCTCGATCGCGATTTTAAATCACTTTACATTAGTCCATCATGCAAAAACCTTACTGGGTATTCGATTGACGAGGCTCGAATGATGAATTTGTTTACATTGGTTCACCCCGATGATTTTGAATGGGTTTGGGACGAGATGAATAAAACACAAAATGATAGTCCTGTTACAGTGCAATTTAGATTTCGAAACCGAAACGAAACCTATGTGCCAGTTGAATGTCAAATTGTTCGTATTCAGGATGATTTTGGCGATGTAGATTTTGTAGTTCTAAACTTGCACAATATCTCGCGGCAAAAGAATTATGAGCTTGAGTTAGTTAAAGCGCAAAACGAGGCGGAATCGCTTCATCAAATGAAAACAAATTTTTTGGCCAGTATAACCCACGAGCTAAGAACTCCTTTGAATGCCATAATTGGATTTTCACGTATTCTAGAACAAAATCAGAATATAAACGAGCGTGCTCTTTTTTTAAAAGAGATAGAATCAAATGGAGTTCAATTATTAGGAATGATTGATAACCTACTGGAATATACACGTTTAGAGAAGGATGAATTTGAATTTACGCGAAGCACTGTTAATGTAGATGATTTTTTTAGAGAATTAACCAGAGACGTCCGAGAAGGCTTAGTTAAGCTAAATAAGGAAAATATTGAGATGGTTGGAAATTGGAAAGTATTTCCAGATATCGAGACATTTCAAACCAATGAACTTATTTTAAAAAAGATATTGTTGAGTTTAATCGACAATGCCATAAAATTTACTCGTGTTGGATTTGTTAAGTACGGATGCCAACCATACGGGATTCGAAATTATTTATTTTATGTGCAAGATAGTGGAATAGGCATTCATGAAGATTTTAAAGAAAAAGCTTTCGATCGCTTTACTCAAGCCGATCAATCCATGTCGCGAGAGTTTGGTGGAACTGGACTGGGATTAACTTTAAGCAAAAAATTGGTTGAGTTATTAGGGGGTGAAATTTGGATCATCTCTCAAAATGGACAAGGAACCAGCGTGTTTTTTACGATACCTTTAAACATATAGGTACGGAAATAACTGCATATCTCGTTTTTAATAGTTGTAGGTATCGAATAATAGTTGAAATCTTTTTAAATTTGTGAGATATTAGTTTAATTAACTATTTTATATATGACTGAGGATATTCAATTGCTTATGGAAGATGCCAACGAAAAAATGGAGAAAACGTTGGATCACTTGGATAAAGAGCTTGCAAAAATTAGAGCTGGTAAGGCAAACCACAAAATGCTTGATGGATTGTTAGTTGATTATTATGGAACACCAACGCCCATTCAACAGGTTTCGAATATCAATACCCCAGATGCAAGAACAATTGCCATTCAGCCATGGGAGAAAAAAATGATTCCTTTTATTGAAAAAGCCATTATGGCTGCTAATTTAGGAGTAAATCCAGATAATAATGGTGAATATATTCGATTGAATATTCCTCCTTTGAGCGAAGATCGAAGGAAAATTTTAGTGAAGCAAGTTAAAGCAGAAGGCGAAGAGGCAAAGATAGGTATACGCTCTACACGCCGTGATGTGATTGAAGAGTTGAAGAAAATGAAAAAAGATGGATTGTCGGAGGATCTAGAAAAGGATGCTGAATCGGAAGTCCAAAAAATACACGATAAATATATTCGAATTATTGATGAGTTTATTGAGAAAAAGGAAAAGGATGTATTAACAATCTAACTATCCAATTTCAATAAATATTTAGGGTCTGCTGAAAAAGTATTATTTCATTCTATTACAATTAACTAACTTGAGTTTTATAGATGCCAAATGTAAGGGAAAATAGAAAATTAGATAATAAAGCTACTTGAGTTTTTCAGCAGACCCTATTTAACTAGAGCCTGCTCGAGTATATTTCATGAGCTGGCTCTGATGTTCCTGGCATAAATTTATTGATTTTACCTAGTAACTCCTCATAACCTATGGGTTTGGCAATGTAGTCGTCGCACCCTGCTTCAAACGATCGTTCTTGTTCATCAATCATTGCATAAGCAGTTTGTGCGATGATTGGAACTGTACGGCTCATTTTTTTTATTTCACGAGTGGCTTTATAACCATCCATAATTGGCATTTTTAAATCCATCAACACAAGGTCAATATTATCTACTTTACGGAAAATATCAACCGCTTCCTTACCATCGCGAGCCCAAATTAAACTAACGTTCGAGAGTGCTAAGGCTACTTCAATGTATCTAAAATTATCCTCTTCATCTTCGGCAACCAAAAAGGTTTTACCTTCCCAGTTAAATCCTTTGTGAGTTAAGTTGAACATTGGCTTTGGCGATTTTACCCCAATTTTATGGAAAGGAAGCGTGAAGTAAAAAGTCGTGCCAATTAATGGTTCCGATTTTACCCAAATCTGTCCTCCCATAAGATCGCATAACTGCTTGGCTATGCTCAATCCAATACCTGTGCCACCATACAATCGTTGCGTGTTATCAGTGAATTTAGAGAAACGATCGAAAATCTCATTCTCTTTACCTTCAGGCAATCCAATACCCGTATCTTTTACATAAAACTGAATAAAGTATTGATCTTGTTGTTGATATCCAAACTCTACATATCCTTTCTCGGTGAATTTTATTGCATTACCAACCAAATTAATGAGTATCTGTTTTAATCGGTGCGAATCGGTTAAAATCATTACATTATCATCATCAAAACCTTCTTTTAAATACAGTTTTAAGTGAAATAAATTCCGGCGTTTTAAATCATCGTTGTACGATTGATAAACTTCATCGAGTATCCCATGAAGATGACACGGTCCATTTTTGATTTGTAATTGACCGCTTTCAATTTTCGATATATCAATAATATCTTCTACCAAAGTCATTAAACTCTTGCCATTGCTTTGAATTAAATTGATGAACTCTCTTTTTTCGTCATCAGCAATTTGACGATTGGTCAATAAATTCGAAAACCCCAATATGGCGTTCATTGGAGTTCTTATTTCATGCGACATGTTCGAGAGAAATGCTGTTTTTAGCCGATCGGACTCCTCTGCTTTTTTCTTGGCATCAATTAAGTAGAGATGCTCTTCTCTTAATAATTTTCGGTATCGTTTTTCTTTTTTTATGGTGAATACCAGCCCGTTAACTAACGAAATTAAAGGAGATAAGGATATGAGACTTACAACTAGGAAACCAACTGCTAAATTCGAATATTCGAATAAAGTACCTAATGGCGTGATTGCGGGCACAAAATGTTGAGGCACAAACATTAAAACACCAATAAATCCTAGTGTGGCAATATTAATAAATACCGATCGAATAGCAGCTCTTTGCCCTATAAGAATAGCCGATAATAACGAAAAGGAGAGTAAAAAAGCAAACCCTAAACTGGTGGATTTATATTGAATCAACGAAAATATTCCAATGAGATAAATAGAAAACAGTACCCAGGATATTCGAAATTTTAAGGGGAGGCTTTTTACAACGGATACAAAAAGCGCTGATGCATAAACAAATGAGCAAAATAGAAACTGTTCAAAATGGTTGGCGGTGATACATATCCAACTAAAATACACATAAACTAAGCTGCCAATAAAAACTAAAGCTTGCGAAAAATAGTGAAAAATCCTTTGTCGCCAGTAAGCTAAGCCTTCGGTATTTTTAAAACCGGTAGGACCTAATTTACGACGCACGACTATTCCTATTTTCCTAAGAACTTGATCTCCAACCATTAAAAATTGATTTAGTACTCTGCATAATCCTACATCTAACCTCTCAGTACCTCATTTTGTGCTAGTTATCAAAGCCTGACGGATGTAAATATAAACAAAATGCCTTTTTATTATTAAGAGTAAATAATAAACTTATTAACAATTAGCTGTTAACACCGCAGTTGTCTGTTCTTGAACCGCAGTATTAATCCCACCAATGTCTCCCTTCGTTGCATTGAGTGCACATGGTTTTGCCCGAACGATTAGCTAAAATAGTTCTTCGAAATTTGTTAAAAGTGTAGCCTTTCCATACATCAAGTGGAGAGGTGCTTTTTAAATTTCCCATGGGAAAATCACCATCTTTATCGTAGCAACATGGATAGGTGGCTAAATCCCATGACACAACTAAGGTTTCCCAAATTCGGCTACAGTGGTTTAATGCTGGCTTGTATTGAATAATAAGTTCATCTTTGACTTTGTATCGTGATAGGTTTTTATTTTCAGGTGGTTTTATGTCATCTCCAACGATAATTTGAGCACTTTTCAGTTCTATTTTATCTGCAAGTTTTTGTTTTACAAGTTTGTCTAATAACTGTAATTCGTGCTGGTTATGCTCGAAAACAATAAATTGAATGATAACAATAGGTTCTTGTAGTTGCAATCTTTTTTTTTCGTTAGCAATATGCGTTAAAGCTTGCATTACCTTTTCCAACGATCCGTTTTTTCGATAGATTTCGTAGGTTTTTTGAGTCATACCATCCATCGAAACAATAAGTTTGCTGAGTTTTACTTTTACTAGCTGAGTGGCTAATGTCGAATCGATTAATTGAGCATTGGTTGAAACGACTGTGAAGAGATTGCGGTTAGATGCATATTCAATCATTTTTGCAAGTTGCGGATTTAAGGTTGGCTCGCCTTGCAAAAAAAGGTTGACATAAAAAGTGTGCTTAGGTAAATGATCGATAATGTGTTTGAAATTTGGCAGATCAAGTGTTCCTTTCGAGCGTTGTAAAATACCCAAACCGGTAGGGCATTCGGGACATTTTAAGTTACAAACGGTGGTTGGTTCAATTGAAATTGCAAATGGATGACCCCAAACAAATGGTTGTCGGAAAATGCGACTTAAATAATAACCAGTTTTAAGCCAGAAATAATTCAATAACCGACCCACTGTAAAATACCTCAAAAGCGATTTGTAGAACACCATAATTACAATTTTTTATTGACCATCAATGGCCTGCAAAACTTTATCGAGACTAGGTGTAAGAATAATTTCGGTACGACGATTTTTTTGTCGCGCTAAAGGAGTACTATCTATAGCAATTGGTGAAAATTCGCCTCTTCCGGCTGACGTAACTCGTAATGGATTAATATTTGAGTTCGACAATAAAATGCGAGCTACCGAGGTGGCACGCTTAACACTTAAATCCCAATTATCGATAAGCACTGCGCTTTTAAATGGGACATTATCGGTGTGTCCTTCAATTAAAATTTCAACATCGGATTGAGTCTCTAAAACAGGAGCTAATTTTTTTATCGCTTGCACGCCAGTTGCATTAACCTCATAACTTCCAGAAGCAAACAAAAGTTTTTCTTCGAGCGAAACGTATACTTTTCCGTTTTTGATGTGAACCTTAAGCTCGTCGGAGTTAAAGCCAGTTAAGGCATTCGCCACAGCTTGTCTTAGGCTGTTCATGGCTTGATCTTTTTGCTTCAGCGCTTGCTCTAAATCGGCTAAGCGCTTATTCTGAGCTAGCATCGATGCTTTTGTTTTTTCTAGTTCAGCAATGGTTTTCTCCAACTCTTTTTTTCTTGAGAAGCCTTCAATTTCATTAGTTCGCAATGCGTCTTCGCGTGCCTGTAAATCGTTTTGTAGCTTTTGTAAGTAAACCAGTAAGTTTTGAGTTTCCGAATCGGATTGTGATTTTTTAAACTGATTAAGCAAATCATTGTATTGCTTTTCCCACTTAACGGAAAGGTCTTTCTCGCGGTTCAATAACATAGACAAGCGAATAGAATCGTTAGTGAGTTGACTAATTTCTTGCTGAGAGTGTTTATATTTAGCTTCCCATTCCGAAGCTTTAATCCCATTTGCTTCATTATCATGCGTTAAAACGCGAAGTTCTTCTTCGGCAGCCAGTTGTCGTTGTTTCGCATCGTAGTAAGTTTTTAAAGGAACGCAAGCAAAAACAAAAATCGAAAGAATAATTATTGAAACTATTTTTATGAATGTGTTCATATTGTTGTGTGTTTTAGTTCAAAAGTTAATTGTAATCAAACGAATAAGCCACTAATAATGCGGTAAAGAAACAATTTTCATGCTCTATTGATGGTCTAAAGATAAAAACCATTTGAAGTTGCTCAAAAAAATATGTAAATATTATCTTTGCAATGCACATATTTTTTTCCAATGAATGAAGAGCGAGGAAATATTCTAAGTCAGATTAATTCACCAGAAGATCTTAAACGATATTCAGAGTCGGATTTGCAGCAAATAAGTGATGAGCTTCGCGAATTCATAATTGATGCCGTTGCCTGTAATCCTGCGCATTTCGGTGCTAGCTTAGGCGTTGTTGAACTCTCGGTTGCTTTACACTATGTTTTTAATACTCCATACGATAAACTAATTTGGGATGTGGGCCATCAAGCCTACGGTCATAAAATATTAACGGGTCGTCGCAATCAGTTTCATACCAATCGTAAGTACAAAGGGATTAGTGGGTTTCCCAATATTTTCGAAAGCGAATACGATGCTTTTGGAGTGGGGCATTCATCTACCTCAATTTCTGCCGCTTTAGGTATGGCCGTTGCGAGTAAATTGGATAAAGAACCTAACCGACATGTGATTGCAGTAATTGGCGATGGGTCGATGACTGCGGGTGAGGCGTTTGAAGGGTTAAATAACTTAGCCACCAGCAAAGCAGATGTACTTATTGTGCTGAATGATAATCATATGGCCATTGATCCTAATGTAGGTGGTTTTAGTGAATATTTGGTTGATATTGCAACCTCAAAAACCTATAATCGGGTTCGAAACGAGGTAATTTCAGCTTTAGAAAAAGTAAATCTGGTTGGGCCGCGCTCTCGTGATCACATAGTAAAGGTGAATAATCACATTAAAGCCCTATTAACCAAGCAAACCAATATTTTCGAGAGCATGAATATAAGGTACTTTGGGCCGGTTGATGGGCACGATGTTCAATATCTGACAAAAGTACTAACCGATTTAAAAAGTATACCTGGCCCAAAAGTATTGCATCTAATTACAAAAAAAGGCAAAGGATTTAAACTAGCAGAGGAAAACCAAACGGCCTGGCACGCCACGGGTGATAAGTTTGACAAGCATACGGGTATGAAAATGGGCATAGATGACTCTGCCAATCCTAAACCACCACGATATCAGGATGTGTTTGGCCATACGCTTGTTGAACTCGCTGAACTCAACTCGAAAATAGTGGGCATTACTCCTGCCATGCCATCGGGAAGTAGTTTAAATATTATGATGGAGGCTATGCCCGATAGGGCGTTTGATGTGGGAATTGCCGAGCAACATGCGGTTACTTTTTCGGGTGGATTGGCTATAATGGGGTATTTACCTTTTTGTAATATCTACTCGTCGTTTATGCAACGTGCTTACGATCAGTTAATTCACGATGTGGCTCTCCAGAAATTAAATGTGGTATTTTGCCTTGACAGAGGTGGATTGGTAGGTGCAGATGGAGCGACGCATCATGGAGCGTTTGATTTATCTTATTTAAGATGTGTGCCAAACTTAATTGTTTCATCTCCTATGAACGAGCAGGAGCTACGCAACTTAATGTTTACAGCCCAATTGCCTGATAAAGGCCCATTTAGCATTCGCTATCCCAGAGGAAATGGTTATAATGTGGATTGGAAATCACCGTTTGAAGAGATTAAAATTGGGGAGGGTAGATTGTTAAGTAAAGGCAGCGATATCGCATTTATTACCATTGGTCCTATTGGAAATAAAGTGTCGCAGGTGATTGATAAATTGGCCTTGGAAGGATTTACAAGTTCTCATGTTGATATGCGCTTTTTAAAACCAATTGATGAGGATTTGCTGCATTGGATATTTAAAAATCATACTAAAGTTATAACCGTAGAAGACGGTACCATTGTTGGAGGATTGGGAAGTGCCGTAATAGAGTTTATGGCAGACAACCGATACCATGCAATAGTTAAACGACTAGGAATTCCAGATGCATTTATAGAACATGGAACTCAAACAGAATTAGTTAAGGAATGTGGGTACGATAAGGAATCAATTTTAAATATGGCTAAAGAAATAATAAGTGAAAAGCTCTGATTGTTTATTGTTTTAAATCATCGATTCCTATACCTAAGTATCTTCCTTTGTTTATTACTTTATCACCATCAAGCTTTAATTAATGGGAATCCTATAATAAAGTTAGTGCCTTTGCCCAATGTGCTGATTACCTCGATAGTTCCGTTGTGTCGTTTTATAAAATCGGAGGTTAGTATGAGTCCTAATCCGGTTCCTTTTTCACCATTGGTTCCTATGCTAGAATAAGAGTGTTTCATTGAGAAAAGATTTTCTCGATGTTCCTCATTAATACCAACTCCAGTATCAATAATGTGTATATGAATAAAACTCTCCGAAAGTTTTGATTTTATGGTTATTGTGCCATGATTAGGGGTGAATTTTATCGCATTGGTTATTAAATTGCGAAGGATAATTTTAAGCATATCAAAGTCGGCGGAAATGGTTGTAAACTCTGGTATATCTATAATTGGAGTAATTTGTTTTTGGGTGTAGAAATTACTCGTTACATCAAGTACTGTTTTTACAATTGCGTTAAGATCTAAGGCTTTTGGATTAAATGCCACCTCTTTCATATTTAATCGCGACCATTCAAGTAATTCCGATAATAGTTTATGTCCACTTTTGGCACCTTCATGAATCAGTTGAATGATATTCTTTTTTTCGTCGTCCGACAATTCATCGAACTGACTATTGATAATATCAGTAAAACCTAAAAGAGTATTAAACGGATTCATTAAATCGTGACTGATAATTGCAAAAAACTTATCCTTTGTAGCATTCAATTCCTGCAATTGTCTTCTTTGCGAACGCAATTCCAATCGAGTATGAACTCGTGCCAGCATTTCATCAGCCCCAAATGGTTTAGTTAAATAATCAACTGCACCCGCTTTAAATCCTTTAACAATGCTCTCCGAATCGGTTTTAGCCGTTAGAAAAATAATGGGAATTTCGGATGTTTTCGTGTTTTCTTTTAATAGTTTACAAACCTCATAACCATCCATGCCCGGCATCATAATGTCGAGCAATATTAAATCAAATGCTTTATCATTAACCCAACGAATAGCATCCTGACCATTTCGCGCAAATTCTACATCAAATCCTTCTTTTCTCAACAGAGATCCTAAAACCTTAATATTCTGAGGAATATCGTCTACTATTAATATGGCTTGTTGTTTTTGGTACATGGTAAAATTATGAAATGATGTAGCTTATATTAAGGCTTTCTTGTTTTATTAGATCCTTGAATTATTAATGGGAATTTCTTTAGAATTAGAGTCATCTCCTCAATATCAAAACTCTCAACATACATAAGAAGTTCTTTCCCATATTCAATTAGTTGTGGAATGTTGTAACTTTTTCCTGTTTTTAAAGTCTCGATTGCAAAATTTTCGACCTCCGACATGGAGTTTTTTTTACGGATTATTTCCCATTGTCGAAGTAACAAAAGTGATTCGTCGTTATAGGCTTGTAACTCTTTTAAATTTAAATGCGATGTGCTTATTATCACTGGAATAGCTTGCGCTTCGATGAGCGATTCGGCGTGCGGAATGTATAACATGAGGAACTGAACAAAATCCAAGCTGTTAATGGGTTTCGATAATGATTTATCGAAGTGTTTCGATAGAACCGCCTTGTCAATAGTTGCATCGTGCAAAGATACAATAGGAATAGAAGGCGAAACGAGGTATTGTTTTAATTCATTTGCAATTGATATGGGTTTTTTGTAAGGTTGAGACGTATCAACAAAGATAACTTTAGGTTGTATATCGGGAATACTCATTTTTAAATCAGAGTCGATTGATAAAACAACTACCAATAGATTAATTCCCTCTAATACTTTTTTTAGCTGTAGAAATAGATCGGGTTTTTCAGTTAAAAACAAGATGCTATAGGGTTTAAACTCAATATGTGAAATATCACCCAAATTGGTGTAATCAGCTAAACTATCTTGTTGAGAACATTTAACTTGATTTAATTGAACCGTAAAATTACTCCCTTGGCCAACTTTACTTTTTAGCGATATTTGACCATTCATTAATTCAACTAATCGTCGGGTTATGGATAATCCAAGGCCAGTACCACCATATTTTCGGCTGTCTTGTTCATCTTGTTGTCGAAAAGCTTCAAAAATCTGATTTTGCATATCAAGAGGTACTCCAATTCCGGTATCAGTAACTTCCAAAAGGAGTGTAACACTTTCATGTGATTCGATGTGAGTGCTGATGATTAGTTTTACCGAACCCGAAACCGTAAATTTAATTGCATTACTAATTAAATTAATGAGAATTTGGCGTAAGCGGAAATCATCTAAATATAAAATCGAAGGGATATTTTCCGATAATTCGGTTTCAAATTCTATTCCTTTTTGTTCAGCTTTAAGCTGGAAGATATGCTTAATATCCTGAATCATTACCGGTAAATAAACTGGATTAAGGGCAATCGTCATTTGACCTTCTTCGATTTTGGATAAATCCAGAATGTCATTTATTATTCCTAAAAGTGTTCGATTGCTTGCTAAAATTGATTTCAAGTGATTTTTAATGGCTGGATCACTTACCGATTGAGATAACATTTCAGCTAATCCAATAACAGAATTCATGGGTGTGCGAATCTCATGACTAATATTTGCTAAAAAAACACTTTTAGCCTTATTTCCTAACTCAGCTTCCTCTTTAGCTAAAACAAGTTCTTCTTCGAGATAAGTTCTATGAATAGCAATTGTTGCCTGATAAAGGAGTGTTTCAATTAAAAAGCTGTTTTCGAAAGACTTACTTGAAGGCGCAAAAATAAAAACGGCACCATATAACTTCGATTGATGAGTTAACCCAATTAATTTTAGCTCCTTTAAGTTGAGCAATGGTTCAATTTCGTCAACTACATTCGTAGGCGAAAATTCTTTGGCAAACTTATTAAACCCACCAGGATAACTTACCAGTTTTCCTTGAATAAGCAATTCGTTTAACTTTTGGGGGATGATAAACTCTTTTTCAAGAATCTGGTGGCCAATTTTGCTCAGTACTATTTCTTTTATTTTCGAATGTATTCCATGAGTATATTTTGGAATTATTTTATTCCCTAAAATTGATCCATACATAACAAAAGAGCAAGGAAGTTTGGCTACTAATTCGTCAACCAAATATTTGTGAAGCTTGGGCATTTGGTTAATCGACATAAAGCTTAATGCGGTGTTGTTCAGGTATTTAATTTGATTTTCGTAATGTTTCTGCGAAG
This sequence comes from Bacteroidales bacterium, assembly GCA_038212305.1. Lineage (GTDB taxonomy): Bacteria > Bacteroidota > Bacteroidia > Bacteroidales > Marinilabiliaceae > JBBQUP01. Next base: position 3,940 of record JBBQUP010000015.1, on the reverse strand, counting down.
ATATATCCGTAATACTTAATAAATGATAGGTTTGATCGTTAAATTCAATCAGTGAAATGGTTGCAATAACCGGAATTTCCTTTCCAGTTGCAGATATCAATACCTTTTCACTACCAAAGTTATGGGTTGAGGAATTGCTATCGAGTATTTCCAAATCTTTAAACTTGACAAAATCGAGTGTTTTATTCCATAAAAACTGATTGGGATATCCCATCAATTTTTCAGCAAATGGATTCGAGTAATGTATCGTATCGACTTTTGTATCAATGAGTAAAATGGCTGTTTCCATTGAGTTGAAAATGGTTTTCAACTGTTCGGCATTGTTTCTTATCGATTCGTGTAGCAGCATTTCCTCACTTATATCTCGGGTAAAGCAAGTAGCACCTGTTATTTGACCATCAATTAGTATTGGAGTAAACGATGTTTCAAAAAAGCGAGAAATATTTGGAACGTTAAATTCATCAATTAACTTAAAATTTTCACCTGCAAATACACGATCATATCTTTCTTTCCATGTTTGTTTAAGTTCTTGAGAGAGATGCTCGATGCAACTCATACCCGACTTCAGGTCAACATTAAAGGCGGCTAAATAATTGGTTTTAAAATTGCTGTTAACAATAATTATCTCATATCGAAGGTTAACCGACCAAATTTGATCGTTGGTATTTTCAATTACTCCCACCAAGTTAGCAGCATTGGCTTTTATTTCAATCTCTGTATTTTTTAATGAAGTAATATCACGCGAAAAGCAGGATGCACCAATGACTTCGCCATCCAGTAAAATTGGCGTGAATGATGTTTCGGTGAATATTGACATTTTTGGCAAGTCGAAACGATCAATAATCGAAAAGGCTTCGCCATTTAGCACTCTTTTATATCGGTTGATCCAATCAGTTTGCAAAGGCTCAGGCAAGTCAGCAACGCAACTTATACCCGGATTTAATTTAACACCATATGCCAATTCAAAATCATTTTGAAAACCACTGTTTATGATGATTATTTTTATTTCTCTATCAACCGACCATATTTTATCAGGTGTATTCTCAATAGTGGCTTTTAAATTGGCCGTATTGGTGCGTAAGGTTAAATCTATTATTTTGGTTTGAGTAATATCGTTTTTAATGGCAATTAAATGGGTTATTTCACCTTTTGAGTTATGTAAAGGAGAAATAATTGAATCCTCGGAATAAAGTTCCCCATTCTTTTTCTTATTAATAAATTCACCCCTCCAAGTATTACCCTGTAATAGTGTTTCCCAAAGTTCAGTATAAGTATTTTTAGGTGTGAGATTACTTTTAAAAATACGAGGATTTTGACCCATTAGCTCTTCAATTGGATATCCAGTAAGTAAACAAAAATGGTTATTGGCGAAAATGATATCTCCTTTTTTATCTGTTAAAATAATACTACTCGGACTCTGTTGAACTGCCGCTAATAGTAATCGTAGTTGTTGTTCGTTTTTAATGCGATTGGTAATGTCGTGAAGTGTGCTTAATATGAGTGTTTGGTTATTGAATAGAATATTTTTACAATGCATCTCCACCATAAGTTCTTTTTTGGATTTAGTAATAAAACATAATTCCATTACTAATTCTTCGTCCTTGTCAAGTTGAGCAATGTTTTCAAGAGATTTTTTTGGTTCGCCATCTTTTATAAACTGGTTGAAGTTTTGGTTAATTAATTCTTTAGTAGTGTAGTTTAACCAATTGCAAATCGTGTCGTTAACATCAAATATTACACCCTCAAGGGTATGAATGACAATACCATCAGTTGCTCTGTTGAAAAGCGATCGAAACTTTTGCTCGTTTTGCTGCAATAATTTTAATGCTTTTTTTCTTTCGGTTAAATCAGTTATTATAGTTAATATGTTTTCGTCGTTATGTACCCTTATTTTAACTGATGCAAAGGAACAAAATTTGGTCTTACCCATTTTCGTTTTTATTGTAACTTCATAACCAATAAGTTTGCCCTCTTTTTTTAGGATTTCCATCCCCGCGTTTCGTGTGTTTAAGGATTCGAACAAACCAAAATCTAGTGTCGATTTGCCAATTATCTCTTCCTTTAAAAACCCGGTATACAACTCAAACGATTGATTTGCGTCAATTACCTTTTCGGAATCAGCTAAAGTTAAGTACATTGGAGCCGGGTTGGCATTAAACAAGGCGTTGAACTTGCTTTCGGAGTAAACAATTTGCGATATGTCATTAATGGTTATGAAGAACATAACATTGCCGTTCATCTCTGATTTGTGGATAATCGTGTCTGTTAAAATGAGATCATCGTTTATAGTTTTAAAAGATATTACGGCTGATGAAAGATCGAAATGTTTGGCAGTGCTTAATGCAGATTTAAACGTTGATTGATAGTGCTGGGGGATGTAATTATTGATTGGCTGATTAATAATTTCATAATAATTACATCCCAGTTTTTCACAAAATAAGTGACTAACTCTTACAATATCTCCATTAAGGTTTATTAAAGCGGTCATTAAATAGTTACTTCCATCAATATGCGAGAGTGTGGGTTGGATAATTGACTTTTCAGAGTCTGGGCTTTTAAAATGAGTGATATCGACGTTGGAACTGTAATAGCCTAAAAAGTGATTATTGTCATCAAAAAGTTTTTTGCTTTTGTGATGAATCCATCTGACAGAGCCATTTTTATGATGAATTCTAAAAACTAATTCACCTTGTTCTTCATCCTTGTAGTAAGGCTTAGAAAAATGCTCAAATACCGCATTTTTGTCATCTTCAAAAACAATTGAATTAATGAAATCTATGTTGGATTCCCAATTTTCTTTTTTATAGCCTGTGATCGATTCAACAGTATCATTTATAAAAGCTATTCGACCAAATGGTTCAACAAACATCTCCCAGTTAAACGAATTATTAAGGAGTATTTGATGAATTTGCTTTTCTTGAAGATCTTTTGAATCGATAAGATTTTGTGATAATTTCCTTCCCATTTAATCGCCATTGAAATTTGCATCCATAATATAAGAATTAATGATGAATTTCTGAACGTTTGTTTGAGGTATTTCCATTATTAATAGGTGAATTCATTTGTATTGAAGATATAATCTTGAAACTTTTTAAAGTCATTGTTCGTAAATTAATCCAATTTAATCCAATTAATTATGAGACTGAAAAACATTTACTGCCTAGTTCTTTTATTATTATCATTTAGTTTTTTAACTGTTAACTCACAAACAGTTGTATCAAAAGTTGCTACTATCGACACATTATTGTCAAATATTCAAGAACTGGATCTAGATATTCAATTTTGCAAAATTGATATTACTCAATCTACATCCAATTCATTTAGAATTAAAGGAACGTTAATGTCCGATAAACTGTCTGAAGAGTATAAGTTTGTTCTTTCGAATTCTAACCCAGCAACTTTATCTATTAAAACACCTGCGTCGGGATGGCAATCGCACCATGGCGAGTTAGTTTTGGAAGTACCCAAAGGCGTTGTTGTAAACATTAAAACTACATCAGGTCTCGTACGTGCAAGTAATTTAGTTCAATCAACGCTAAATATTTCAACGCGTTCGGGAAATATCGATCTCACAACCATCAATGGAACAGTATCAGTTGAAAGTGCAAGTGGCGTAATACGCTCATTAAATGTCACAGGCGATTTGCAGGTTAAAACTAAAAGTGGTGCGCAATTTATTGATAAGCATGCTGGAAATGTTAATTGCGAATCGACAGAAGGAAATATCACAATTTCAGATATTGCCGGAGGTGTAAAAACCGAATCAACAGTTGCTAATCATACTATTCAACGTGTTCAGGGGAATATTCAATCGAAAGCGGTGAATGGTAATATTAAAATATCCGATTCAAATGGAAATATAGAAGTGGTTACCTTTGCTGGGGGAATAAAATTGTATAAAACTACTGGCATTGCAAATCTTCAATCAACTGTTGGTGAT